>CAYPIB010000094.1:0-10343 GCA_964410675.1 uncultured Roseburia sp. | reverse complement strand
GCCGGTGGCCGAGGCCACCTTATAGCGGACTTCTTCGATAATACTGCTGCATAGGACCGGAATGTTAACACCCTGGTCGACGGCAATATGAAGCTCGATAGATATGGTGCCGTTATCATTATATGTGATATGGACGCCCTTGCCCATATTAACAACGAAGTAGTAGCTATGGCGGATGAAGTAGTAGAGGTTGTAGTCGGCTTACCGATACAAATAAAATAGAAGAGGTGAAATGAATGGTCTGTCTTTTAAAAGGTTTATGCATTGCCTTTTCGATGTTTTCAAAGGTCCCTGTGCCGCAGTTTAAATGGGAAGAAAAGGATATGAAATATATGATAGTATTTTTTCCTGCGATTGGAATTTTAATCGGTGGAGTTTCCTATCTTTGGGCAATATTTTGCGCTGGATTTTCAATAAGTAAACTATGCTTTTGCCTAATCGGGGCAGTTATTCCGCTAGTCATAACCGGAGGTATTCATATAGATGGGTATATGGACACAATGGATGCCTTGCATTCGTATCAAAGTAAAGAAAAGAAGCTTGAAATTTTAAAGGATGCTCACATTGGTGCCTTTTCTGTTATAAATCTGCTTCTGTATTATTTTGTATATATTGCGGCTTATTCGGAAATAGAAGGAAAAAGAGCAATCATTCTTTTAGGCGCAGGCTTTTGGCTTTCCCGTATTTTAAGCGGGATAGGTCTTGTAACATTTACATGTGCCAAAAAAGATGGACTGCTTTATACGTTTTCCAGTCAATCGGATAAGACAAAGGTTAAAGTATGTTTACTCTTACAGTTACTTTTATGCAGTGTTTTCACCCTGCATGTTTCTATTTGGATTGGCAGCAGCATGGTTATTGTGGGTATACTATCCCTTGTTTATGATTGGTACAAGTCAAAAAAAGAGTTTGGCGGAATTACGGGTGATACGTCAGGATGTTTCACGACACTGTGTGAAGGTGTGTTTATAACGACTATTGCAATCGGCTGTATCTTTAACATTGTATAGGAGGGAATCAAATGGAATTATATATCGGCGGATATGGGCAGGGAAAACTGGAATATGTTTTAAAGGTCTCTGGCTGTGACAGGAAACATGTAGTAAGCAGACCGCAGCAAATAATGAAGTATGCACAAAATGATACCGTAATATTTTATCTATTTCATAAATGGTTTTATGAGGAAATACAAAAGGGTAGTCATCCAGAGGAAGAAATGGAGGAAGTCATTGCTCATTATGAGAAAATTATGATTATAAGTAATGAAGTCGGAAATGGTATTGTACCGATGCATGCGGCAGACCGCCAATACAGAGACCGTCTTGGGGCATATCTTTGCCGTATTGCCCAAAGAGCAGAGCGGGTAGAGCGAATTATATGCCAGATGGGACAGAGGCTGAAATGAAAATAAAACTAGTATTAATACGGCATGGGGCAACAAAATCCAATGAAAATAAAAAGTACTTGGGCAAAACGGAGGAAGAACTTTCAGAAAGCGGCAAAAGAGAAATAGAAAATAAAAGAAGCAGCGGCAAATATCCGAGAGCGCAGCTGGTTGTCGCCAGTCCGATGGTAAGGTGTGTGCAGACCGCAGAAATTATATATGAATGCAGTCCCGATTTTTTGGTTGAGAGCTTTCGGGAAATAGATTTTGGCTTGTTTGAAGGAAAAGATTACATGGAATTAAGCGAAAATCCTTATTATCAAGAGTGGATTGACAGTAAGGGAAGGCTGCCTTTTCCAAAAGGGGAAAGCAAAGAAGAATTTTCAAAGCGATGCAGAAGCGGATTTTTATCATTATGTGAAGAATTAAAAAAGCAAAACCATATCCCTGAGACAATTGCTTTCATTGTACATGGCGGCACGATTATGGCAATTTTAGAAGCATTTGCAGCGGGGGAATACTATTCCTTTCAATGTGAGAATGGCGAAGGCTATTGCTGTGAGCTAACTTATGAGGAAGCAATAAATATTGAAAAGATAGAAAAATTGTAATGTAAAAAGGACAAGACAAATGCTTGAGTATCATATGATAAGTTTTTTGACAGGATTTTTGCTGGATCTTATATTAGGTGATCCCTATTGGCTGACACATCCGATTCGCTTGATAGGAAATTTAATAGCAAAGATAGAAGCATCTTTATTAAAAGAAAAAAATAATAAGACATTTACGAATGATGAAAAGTTGAAAAAAGGGAAAATACTAGTAATCACGGTCTGTCTTTGCACAGGAGCAACTGTTTTTTTTAGCTTATTCCTTGCCTTTTGGATACATAGTATATTTGGTTTGATTGTGGAAAGTGTGATGGTTTATCAGATTCTGGCAATGAAATGTCTGAAAAAGGAAAGCATAAAGGTTTATTCGAAGCTAAAGGAAAATAATCTGGATGAAGCAAGAGAAGCAGTTTCGATGATTGTCGGAAGAGATACAGCGGTATTAGAGAAAACCGGTATTTCGAAAGCAACGATTGAGACCGTTGCTGAAAACTGCTCGGATGGTGTGATTGCACCAATGCTTTACCTGGCACTTGGGGGTCCTGTTTTAGGATTTTTATATAAGGCTGTAAATACAATGGATTCTATGGTGGGATATAAAAATGAGAAATATTTATACTTTGGGCGTGCGGCAGCGAAGCTTGATGATTGGTTAAATTATATACCATCCAGAATAAGTGCCGGCCTTATGATTATTGCGGCTTTCTTTTTGGGAAAAGAGTTTAATGGCAAAGAAGCATATGTCATCTTTAAACGCGACCGATTTCAGCATGCCAGTCCCAACTCGGCACAAACGGAATCTGTCTGTGCGGGCGCACTTGGTATTGAGCTTGCCGGCGATGCGGTTTATTTTGGAGAAATAGTAAAAAAGCCTTATATTGGTGATGCCAAAAGAGAAGTCGTGTATGAGGACATTGTCAGAGTGAATCAATTGTTGTATGTGAGTGGATTTTTATGCGAGGGTATCTGCTTTACTGTAATGTTGGCTTTGTTATTAATAACTTAGGCGGTTGAGAAACTCTCTTCTGGGTCATGGTCCCCTTAACAGTGTTTTGACTATGATAATAAATGACAAGAAAAGGACGGTTTAAAGCATGATACATGGTGGGGATATTTATAGAAATAGAGTAAAAATAGATTTTTCGATTAGTATAAATCCTTTGGGAGTGCCGGAAAAGGTGCAAGAGGCTATGCGGGAGGCGGTGGGAGTTTGCAGTCGGTATCCGGATATTCATTCGGAAGCATTGCGGCATAGCATTGGGGCGATGACTGGTGTAGATAAAAAAAATATTATTTGCGGGAATGGGGCATCTGAGCTTTTTCTTGCCATTATACGGGCAATTAATCCGAAGAAGGTATTGCTTCCGATTCCTTCCTTTTCGGGATATGAATATGCGGCCAAAGCAGTAAAAAGCACAGTTCAATATTTTATGATGAAGGAACAGGATGGGTTTTGTTTAAAGGAAGACTTTACTTCTGCATTGGATAGCGGCATTGACTTGATTTTTCTGGCAAATCCCAATAATCCGGTTGGAAATCTGATAGATGACAGGCTGCTTAAGAGGATTTTAAACATATGCTTGGAAAGAGAAATTATAGTTGTCGTGGACGAGTGCTTTATAGAGTTTACCGGGGAAGAGGGGCGTTATTCACTTAAGAATTATTTGGAAGAATATCCTAATTTAATTGTTGTCAGAGCCTTTACAAAGCTATATGCAATTCCCGGAGTTAGACTTGGCTATCTTTTTTGTCATAATAATAAGTTGTTATCTGATATTAAGCAGCAGCTTCCGGAGTGGAATGTTTCATCCTTTGCCGGGGCAGCCGGAATTGCAGCATGCCGGGAAGTAGAATACAAAAATAAGACGGTGGAATTTGTTAAAAAAGAAAGAGCTTATCTGATGGAGCATATTGTGGATGAGGGGATTTTGGTTTTTCCGTCTGATGCAAATTATATACTGCTTCAAACGAAGTTGCAGTTATATGAAGAATTACTGGAAAGGGAAATATTAATTCGGGACTGCAGTAATTTTGCGGGGCTGAAAAAAGGATTTTACCGGATTGCAGTGAAAAACAGAGCGGAGAATAAAGAGCTTATACAAGCAATGAAAGAAATTAGGGCAAACGGTTGAGGAAAAGATTATGAATAAGATTGAATTTGTACTGCCAAATGAAATTGAAAAAAGAAGCTTTGAAATTATTACAGAGGAATTGCAGGAAAAAAATATTGTATTACAAAAAGAACAGGAAATGGTAATCAAACGAGTCATTCATACGAGTGCGGATTTTGAATATGCCGATACAATGACTTTTTCAGAGCATGCCGTTGAAAAAGCAAAGGAGTTAATTAGAAAAGGGGCTCATATCGTAACGGATACGAATATGGCGTTAGCCGGAATTAACAAAAAGAATTTAGCCCGGTTTGGCGGGGAAGTTCATTGTTTTATGGCAGAAGAAAGAATTGCCGGCATTGCAAAAGAAAAAGGAATAACAAGAGCAGCGGCAAGTATGGAAGAAGCCGCTAAAATGAACATGCCTCTTATTTTTGTGATTGGGAATGCCCCGACTGCTTTAGTCCGGCTTTATGAAATGATAGAATTCGGGCAGTTTATGCCGGCATTTATTATTGGAGCTCCGGTTGGCTTTGTGAATGTGGTAGTAGCAAAAGAATTAATTTTAAAAACTAAAATTCCATATATTATCAATCGCGGCAGAAAAGGCGGAAGTAATGTAGCAGCCGCAATTTGTAATGCTATTTTATATGAAATGGGGCGTTAAGGATGAGATGTGGATTTACGACCGGAAGCTGTGCGGCGGCAGCGGCAAAGGCCGCAGCATATATGCTGTTAATCGGTAAGGAAAAAAATAAAATCTCAATTAATACTCCGAAAAATATTACCTATCATGCCAAGATAGAGTCGATTTTAAGAGAAGAAAATAGAGTTTCCTGTGCCGTCAGAAAAGATGGGGGTGACGATCCGGATATTACAACCGGAACACTTATTTATGCGGCTGTATCCATCCAAAATGAGTATGAAGGGGAAGCTTTTAAAAACGTTTATATAGACGGAGGAGCTGGTGTCGGCAGAGTAACAAAGCCTGGGCTGGACCAGCCGGTTGGCAATGCGGCAATTAATCGTGTGCCGAGGGAAATGATTGAAAGGGAAGTATTGGAGATTTGCCGATTGGCAGATTTTAGCGGCAGCCTTTCGGTTATTATTTCAGTGCCTGAGGGAGAAGTGCTGGCAGAAAAAACCTTTAATAAAAGACTTGGAATAAAAGGCGGAATTTCCATCTTGGGCACAACCGGAATTGTCAAGCCAATGAGCAGTCAGGCATTATTAGATACAATTAAGGTGGAGCTGAAAGTCAAAAAAGCAGAAGGCTTAGAGATGACAGTCATTACTCCCGGAAATTATGGGCTTGATTTTATGAAGCAGGCATATGGATATAACTTAGATAAAAGCATAAAATGCAGTAATTTTATTGGTGAGACGATAGATATGGCGGCTGATTTGGGAATCAAGGAGCTCTTGCTGACAGGACACATTGGAAAACTGGTTAAGCTTTCGGGGGGCATTATGAATACTCATTCAAAGGAAGCAGACTGCCGGATGGAATTAATAACGGCGATGGGGATTCATGCCGGAATCACAGTCAATACGGCAGCCAAAATACTGGAATGTGTGACAACGGAAGAAGCAGTCAGGATTTTAAAAGGGGCGGATAAATTAGAAGAGACAATGCAGGGTATTATGGAAAAGGCTTGCTTTTATCTGGATAGACGTGCGGCAGGCAGAGTTAAGATAGAGTGTATTATGTATGCCAATGAATTTGGTGAGTTAGCAAAGAGTAAGGGTGCAGAATCTTTATTAAATAAGATTCAATGTGTTCAAACATAGAAAAGAGGAAAGATGGTTTTTTTTGTTGGAGCAGGAACGGGGGCAGTGGATTTGATTACCGTCAGAGGAATGCGGATTTTAGAAAGGGCAGATGTCATTATTTATGCCGGCTCACTTGTAAATCCGGAACTCCTCAATTATGCAAAAAAGCAGTGTGAAATATATAATAGTGCCATTATGACCTTGGATGAAGTAATATGCGTTATGAGAGAAGCTGATAAAAAAGGTAAAGTAACAGCCAGACTTCATACCGGAGATCCAAGCATTTATGGAGCGGTCAGGGAGCAGATGGATCGGCTGGATATGCTGCAAATTGAGTATGAAAGCTGTCCGGGAGTGAGTGCATGCTTTGGTGCTGCAGCCTCCTTAAATTTAGAATATACGCTGCCTGGTATTTCACAAAGCCTTATTATTACGCGGATGGAGGGCCGGACAAAGGTACCAAAAAAGGAAAGTATTGAAAGCTTTGCAGCTCATCAGGCTTCGATGGCAATCTATTTAAGCAGCAAAATGATTGGCGAGCTTTGCAGTCGTCTTTTAACTGGCGGCTATCAAAAGGATACACCGGCAGCTATTGTATATAAGGCAACATGGCCTGAAGAAAAGAAATTTATCTGTACAGTCGGGACTTTAGCGGAGACGGCAGGTTTACATAATATTACAAAGACAGCACTCATTATTGTCGGTGATGCTGTTGCACCCGTGCAATATAAACAATCAAGACTGTATGCACCTGATTTTGAAACCGGTTTTCGAGGAAAAAGAGAGTGAATATAAGCGTAATCAGTTTTACTGAAAAAGGAAGAAAGCTATCAGAAAAATTAAATAAGGTCTTACAGACTAAAATGTGTCTTTCTCTTTTTTGTAAATCAGAAAAATATAGGGAAGAGTCGAAACATGTCAGCAATTGTAAGATGAGTGTTTTGGAGTGGACAAGTCATCAGTTTAAACAAAACCGAGCCATACTTTTTATTGGCTCATGTGGGATTGCGGTAAGAGCAGTTGCACCTTGCCTAAAAGATAAGTTAACCGATGTGCCGGTTCTTGTTATGGATGAAGCAGGACAATTTGTCATACCAATTTTAAGCGGGCATTATGGCGGAGCAAATGAACTTGCAGAGATAATTTCAGAAAAGCTTGGAGCCAAAGCGGTTATAACAACCGCGACTGATATCAATCACTTATTTGCAGTCGATGTATTTGCCCGCAAAAACCAGTTAGCCATATGCAACAAATCTGCCATGAAACAAATAGCTTCGGCACTGCTTGCTAAGGAGCAGGTGACAATTTATATTGAGGGAAGCTATGAAGGAAACATACCGGAGGAACTGACCCTTTTACATAAGAAAGCTGTGATGGAAAAAGGTAGTGCATCCATAGTTATTTCACCATACAAAGAAAGGGCGCTTCGAACAGTATTGCAGCTTTGTCCTAAGATTTTTTATGTGGGAATCGGATGCAGAAGGGGAAAAAGCTTTCAGGAATTAGAAAGTGCCATGTTAAAGCATTTAAAGCAGAGTGGGATAAGTATGGAGGCAGTTGCAGGTATTGCTTCGATTACATTAAAAGCAGAGGAAGAAGGACTATGTGAGTTAGCCAAAAGATATAAGATTCCATTTCATATTTTTTCTGCAGAGGAGTTACTCGATGTACCGGGAGTTTATACAGCATCTTCCTTCGTAGAAAAGCAGCTTGGAGTAGAAAACGTATGTGAAAGGGCGGCAATGGCTGCTTGTAAGAAAGATGGAAGTCTGATCTTAAAAAAGCAGATGAAAGATGGTATTACGATTGCTATTGCTGCAAAGAAATGGAGTGTAACATTTTATGAAACATAATATATATATTGTCGGGATTGGTCCAGGCAGTGAGGAGATGATGACTTATCAGGCAGTCAGTGTATTGGAAGAGTGTGACGTGATTGTCGGTTATCCGGTTTATTTGGGTCTGCTTGGAGAGCGTTTTCAAAAGAAAGAATTTTTATCCACGCCGATGCGGGGAGAGATAGAGCGGTGTCATATGTGCTTTCAAGAGGCACAAAAGGGAAGAAAGGTTGCATTAATATGCAGCGGCGATGCCGGTGTTTATGGACTTGCGTCCCTTATGTATGAAATTTCAGAGGATTATTCGGATTGTGGGCTGACAATTATTCCGGGAATTACTGCGGCAAATAGCGGAGCAGCTCTGCTTGGGGCACCACTGAACCATGACTATTGTGTGATTAGTTTAAGTGATTTATTGACACCATGGGAAACAATTGAAAAAAGACTCCATGCAGCGGCAGCAGGAGACTTCTGCATTGCCCTTTACAATCCGTCCAGTCACCGCCGTATCGATTATTTAAATAGGGCATGCGATATTTTACAGCAGTACATCAGCAATGAAAGAGCGTGTGGATTTGTTGAAAATATTGGCCGCGAAGGTACGATAATCACAACATGCACGTTGGAACAATTAAAGGAAAAACAGGTTAATATGTTTACAACTGTATTTATCGGAAATTCACAGACAAAAATTCAAAATGATAAATTAATTACGGCAAGAGGTTATCAAGTATGAAAAACATTCTTATTTTCGGCGGAACAACAGAAGGGAGAACATTAGCAGAGCGTTTATGTGAGGACGGGTTTGCATGTACAGTCTGTGTAGCTACAGAATATGGAGAAAGGGTGATGGATGAACTGACGGGGCTTAAAATAAAGATAGGAAGATTGGATACAGAGCAGATGCGGGCATTGCTTGAAAAGGAAGAGTTTCTTGTTGCCGTGGATGCAACGCATCCTTTTGCAACCGAGGTATCTAAAAATATTAAGGAAAGTGTAAAGGGCAGTAAGGTTCCCTATCTACGTTTAAAAAGAGATACCAAACCTGCAGAAAAAGATAAGGGAAATATAGTCTGGTACTCGGATGCTAATGATTGTGCCAAGGCACTTGTTAAAACCGCAGGAAATATTCTTCTGACAACAGGGAGTAAGGAGCTTGCAGCCTTTGCCGCGGAGAAACTTAGAAAGCGGCTGTATGTCAGAGTGCTGCCAAGTGTTGAAAGTATTACTGCATGTGAGCAGCAGGGAATTTGTGCGAAGCAGATCATTGCGATGCAGGGCCCATTTCTAGAAGAAATGAATGAAGCACTGTTACAACAGTTTCAAATTTCTTATTTAGTAACAAAGGAAACCGGTCTTAACGGTGGTTTTTTTGAAAAGTTAGGGGCAGCACAAAAAACAAATACAAAAGTAATGGTCATCGGCAATCCGGAAGGTGAGAAAGACGGGCTTTCTTTTTCCAATACAATTCAAAAAATATATGAGCTTGCAAATGTTAGGATACCAAAACAAAAGATACGTATTGCATTGCTTGGTATGGGTATGGGACAGGATGGTGTGCTGACAGCCGAAGCCCAAAGAAAATTAGAGCAGGCGGACGCAGTATTTGGTGCAGAGCGGTTCATACAAGATATCCCCAAAGAAAAAGTAAGCTATCCCTATTATTTGGCAGAAGATATTATACCCTGCATCAATAAGATAAGAGAAAAAAGACAGTATGATGGCTCGATAATAAAGATTGCAATTTTATTTTCAGGAGATACCGGTTTTTTTAGTGGTGCAAAAAATCTTTCGATTGAGTTAAGAGAAGAAATAAAAAAGCATGGGGATAGTATTGAACTATCCATCGTTCCGGGAATTTCGTCAATATCCTATTTGGCGGCAAAGGCAGGAATCAGCTGGAATCATGCTGCTATTGTAAGCATGCATGGAAGAAAAGCAAATATTTATGAGACTGTATCAGCCAATGAGTTAACCTTTATTCTCGTTTCGGGCGTAGAGGATATGAGGTATATCGGAGCGTTATTTACCGAAAAGAAAATGACGGATTTAATCATTACAGCAGGCTGTCAACTGTCCTATGCGGATGAAGAAATCAGGAGAATTACACCATTAGAATGCCTGGAACTTGAAAAAACAGGACTTTATTGTTGTTTTGTCGAAAACAAACGTGTTAGAAGCAAATACCTTACTCATGGTTTAAATGATAAAAGCTTTATTAGAGGAAAGGTTCCAATGACCAAAGAAGAAATTAGAGATATCTCCATTTGTAAATTAAAGTTATCAAAGAATTCAATATTGTATGACATTGGAAGCGGAACCGGTTCGATTGCAATGGAATGTGCACGATTGTCAGAAGATATCAGTGTATATGCCATTGAGAAAAAACAAGAAGCCGTAGAACTAATTAAAAAAAACTGTCAAAGGTTTGGACTTACGAACATCACAATCGTGAACAAAGAGGCGCCGGATGGACTGGAAACTCTGCCTGCGCCGACGCATGTATTTATTGGCGGCAGCGGCGGCAGTTTAAAGGAAATTTTAACTTGTTTATATCATAAGAATCCTGCCCTTAGAGTTGTTATCAATGCAATTACATTAGAAACGATAGGCAAGATGGGTGATT
>CAYPIB010000093.1:9011-10911 GCA_964410675.1 uncultured Roseburia sp. | reverse complement strand
TGATAATCAGCGCACTGCTTATAAAATGTACAAGCCCCGGACCGGTTGTTTTCAAGCAGGATCGAGTGGGCCGGCATAACAAGCCATTCTGTATGTACAAATTCCGCACGATGGAGATACAGAAACCAAAAACAGAAAAGAAGGAATGGACAACAAAGGACGATCCGAGGGTGACTTCAATAGGTAAATTTCTCCGTAAGACAAGTATTGATGAGATGCCACAGTTTTTTAATGTTATTAAAGGTGACATGAGTCTTGTTGGTCCAAGACCGGAGAGACCATTTTTTGTAGAGAAGTTTAAAGAAGAAATACCCCGCTATATGATAAAGCATCAAGTCAGGCCGGGAATGACCGGATGGGCACAGATTAATGGTTATAGAGGAGATACGTCAATTCGTAAGCGGATTGACTGTGACTTGTATTATATTGAGAATTGGACAATAGGCCTTGATTTTAAAATATTATTTCTAACTATATTTAAAGGCTTTATTAATAAAAATGCGTATTGACGCCAAAAATCCAGTACCACAATGTGGGAAGAAAAAAGGAGTAGGAAATGGCAACAGCAAAAAAGAGTACAACTGGTAAAAAACGAATGACAAAAAAAGAAAGAGAAAAAAGAAAACGGAATAAAATTTTGTTAATTATAGCGGAGGTAGCCGTTCTGCTTATTATGGCAGGTGTTCTGTGGTTTGTAACGAAGGCAGATAAGTTAGAAGGAACAAATTTAGATGAGGGTGATATTACTGTAAACGACGGTTTGAAAGATGGACTTAATAGTAATGATGGTGTTAATAAAAATATGAATTATCGAACAATTGCTTTATTTGGTGTTGATTCCAGATACGGTGAGCTTGGAAAAGGTACATTGTCAGATACAATTTTGATTGCATCGATCAATCAAGAGACGAAAGAAGTGAAGCTTGTATCTATTTTCCGTGATACGTATTTGAATTTAGGCAATGATAGTTATGGAAAAGCAAACGGTGCATATTCGAAGGGCGGACCAAAACAGGCAATCAATATGCTGAACATGAATCTTGATTTATATATTACGGATTATGTTACGGTTGGATTTAAAGGACTTGTTAATACAATTGATGCACTCGGCGGTGTTGAAATTGAAGTCGATGAAAGCGAAATCTCTCACTTAAACAATTATCAGATTGGTACGGCAGAGGCACTCGGAGTTAAAAATATTACAAAGGTGACAAGCACCGGTTATCAAACATTAAGCGGACTTCAGGCAGCTTCTTATTGTAGAATACGTTATACTGCAGGGGATGACTTTAAGCGTGCAGAAAGACAGCGGGAAGTAATTCAGGCAATTGCAGATAAGGCAAAAAAAGCGGATGTAGCAACATTAAACAAAATTGCGGACAGCACATTTGAACAGGTTGCAACCTCACTTACACTAAACGATATACTAGGTCTGATAAAGGATGTCAGTGATTACACAATCGGCGAAAATACCGGCTTCCCATTTGAAGAATATCGTGCAACCGGAAAAGTAAAAAGACAGAGTATTGTTATGCCGGTTGACTTAACAAAGAATGTAACAGAGCTTCATAAATTCTTATACGGTGAAGAAGGTTATGATCCGACCCAGAGTGTAAAAGAATATAGTGCACGTATCAGTCAGGACACTGGTAAATAAGAAACGGAAAGTTGTAAATAAGGGACGGGCTGCCGGCGTGGGCGGCACCGTCCTTATATTGCAAAAGGGACTATTTATGAATAAAGTTGATATTATTATTCCTACCTATAAGGCTGGAAAAAGCTTATTAGATCTTATGGAAATGCTGAAAAAGCAAACGGTTCCAATTAATCAGATTATTTTAATGAATACGGAAGAACGATACTATACGCAGTTTACGTATGGAACAACCTTTCATGATGA
>CAYPIB010000093.1:8187-9001 GCA_964410675.1 uncultured Roseburia sp. | reverse complement strand
TTATATATATGATAAAAATATAAAAGTCTATCATCATTCAAAAAGAGAATTTGATCATGGTGGTACAAGGAATAATGGTGTAAGAAAGAGTCAGGCGGAAATTTTTATTATGATGACACAGGATGCTGTGCCGGCTGATGAGTACTTGATTGAAAATTTATTAAAAGCATTAGAAAATGAAAAAACTGCAATTGCATATGCAAGACAGCTTCCAAAGGAGGATGCAGGAGAAATTGAAAGGTTTGTCAGAAGCTATAATTATCCTGAACAGTCTTGCGTAAAATCCAAAAAAGATGTGCCTGCAAAAGGTATTAAAACTTATTTTTGTTCCAATGTCTGTGCTGCTTATAAGCGCGGTGTATTTGTTGAATTAGGAGGCTTTGTAAAGCATACCATTTTTAATGAGGATATGATATTTGCTGCAAAAGCAGTCAATGCAGGTTATCATATTGCATATGCAGCAGATGCCAAAGTATATCATTCTCATAATTATACAAATAAAGAGCAGTTTAAACGTAATTTTGATTTAGGAGTTTCACAGGCTGATCACCCGGAGGTTTTTGATGAAATATCTTCCGAAGGTGAAGGAATGAAGCTTGTTAAATTAACAAAAAATTATTTAAAAAAAGAAGGAAAACAAAAATTAATCCTGCCATTTTATATAAATTGTGGATTTAAGTTTTTAGGTTATCGTTTTGGGAAAAAATATAATAAAATGCCAAAGTGGCTTGTACTGAAATGCACGATGAATAAATATTATTGGCGTCAGTATCAAATGAAGAAAGAAGTAGAAAATGTAGATGTGTCAAGAGGG
>CAYPIB010000093.1:0-8177 GCA_964410675.1 uncultured Roseburia sp. | reverse complement strand
GAGGGTATGGAAAGAATCCTAAAGAAGGAGAATGATAATTTATGTGTGGAATTGTTGGCTATATTGGTAATAAGCAGGCGGCACCGATTATATTAGACGGTCTTGCAAAATTAGAGTACCGGGGTTATGACTCAACAGGTATGGCAGTATTCGATGGAGAAAAAGTGGCGATTACAAAATCTTTAGGCCGCTTGAAGGTGCTGGAGGAACTAACGCATGGCGGTGGGACGATGCCGGGTTTTGTAGGAATTGGACATACGCGGTGGGCTACACATGGTGTTCCAAGCACAGTGAACGCACATCCCCATTTCAACAAAGATGAAACGATTTCGGTAGTACACAATGGAATTATAGAAAATTATTTAAAACTAAGGCAGATGTTAACTGCAAAGGGATATGATTTCATATCGGAAACAGATACAGAGGTACTAGCACATCTTTTGGATTATTATTACAAAGGCAATCCTTTAGAGGCAATTACTAAGGTTCTGCATAGAGTGGAAGGCTCTTATGCACTGGGAGTTATTTTTGCCGGACATCCGGATCAGCTTTTTGCCGTTAGAAAGGATAGCCCTTTAATTGTAGGTCAGAATGAAGAGGGATGTTTTATTGCATCTGATGTTCCCGCAATCTTGAAATATACTAGAAAGGTATACTATGTCGAAAACCAGGAAATAGTCAGATTACGTGCTGATCACATGCACTTTTATACCGTGGATGAAGAAGAGGTGACAAAAGAGCCTGTATTAATCGACTGGGATGAGAATGCCGCTGAAAAAGGCGGTTATGAACATTTTATGTTAAAAGAAATGTATGAACAGCCAAAAACAGTATTGGATACACTCAGTCCCAGAATTAAAAATAACAAGATTGAGATTGAAGAATTAGAGATGACAGATGAACAGATAACGAATCTAAAGAAGATACACATCGTTGCCTGCGGCTCGGCATATCATGCCGGGGTTACCGGAAAATATGTGATGGAGGGTCTTGCCAGAATTCCGGTAGAGGTGGATTTGGCATCAGAATTCCGCTATCGCAATCCGGTACTGGAAGAGGGGGCTATGGTCATTGTTATCAGCCAGTCGGGTGAAACAGCAGATACGCTTGCAGCCCTTCGGGAGTCACAAAATAGAGGCTATCCGGTACTTGGGATTGTGAATGTAGTAGGAAGTTCTATCGCCAGAGAAGCAGATAATGTCATGTATACATGGGCAGGACCGGAAATTTCGGTAGCCACAACAAAAGCATATAGTGCGCAGTTAATTGCATTATATGTTCTGGCATTGAAATTTGCCAAGGTCAGAAACCAACTTACCGCTGCCAAAGAAAAAGAAATGCTGATGGACTTAAAAAAGCTTCCGGATCAAATTGAGCTGCTGCTTGGAAATAAAGAAAAAATTCAGCACTTTGCCAACAGATATATTGGCGCAAAGGATATTTTCTTTATTGGAAGAGGGATTGATTATGCAATTTCTTTAGAAGCTTCTTTGAAATTAAAGGAGATTTCTTATATTCATTCTGAAGCTTATGCGGCGGGAGAATTAAAACATGGTACCATTTCCTTAATTGAAGAAGGAACATTAGTTGCATCTGTTGTTACACAGCCGGGTTTATATGCTAAAACAATTAGCAATATGATTGAAGTAAAGGCAAGAGGAGCATTTATATTGGCAGTAACAAATGAAGGCAATCAGGAAATTGAAAAAACAGCTGACTACGTTATTTATATTCCTCAGACAAATTCATATTTTACCAATTCACTTGCCATCATTCCTTTGCAGCTATTTGGCTATTATGTTGCAGTTGGAAAAGGATGTGACGTAGATAAGCCAAGAAATCTAGCAAAATCTGTTACAGTAGAATAGTTTTTGAATGTTCATCATTTCCACAAGTTTTTGTCACAAAATGAACACAATCCTAACTTATACTCTGTATTATAAACCAAAAGAGTTAAGTTATAATAATACAAAAAAGGAAAGAGGTTTTTAGTATGTACGAAAACGGAAACAATGAAAATCAATATCCCAACTCATTTATAATTACCGGAGGAAGTGCCGAAGAAGCTTACGGTGTGAATATGGAAGTAAATAATAACAATGCAATACCGGAGAAGGTTAAAAAGCCACATCCAATTAGAGAGCGTTTTATTTTAAGTGCATGCTCTGGACTTGTGTTCGGGCTTTGTGCAGGCTGTGTTATTTTTATAATGTCATATTTTAATCCGTCAGATTATAAAACCGGCAATAATGCAATAGAAGCTGCCGAGGCAGCAAGTGACTCGGTTTTAAATAAAGTCAGTGATGGTGTGCAGAAAGTAGAGACAAAGAATATATCAGATTCTGTAATTACAACAGATGTCAGCGACGTTGTTCAAAATGCGATGCCTTCTGTTGTATCGATTACCGGTATGTATAAAGTAGAAAATGAATTAGGCATTTATTTTGGACTTCCTGCCGAACAGGAGGAAGAAGGGAGCGGTTCCGGCATTATTATTGGGAAAAATGATACCGAGCTGTTAGTTGCAACGAATAATCACGTTGTCAAAGATTCAACCTCTCTCTCCATTCAATTTATCGATGGGGAAAGCGCAGAGGCAGTTGTGAAAGGTACCGATTCAAGTGTGGATTTAGCTGTAGTTGCAATTAAGCTTGAGGATATTTCGGATTCGACAATGAATGCAATTAAAATTGCAGCATTAGGAAACTCAGACAATATTTCTGTTGGGGAACCGGCCATTGCCATTGGAAATGCTCTTGGATATGGACAATCCGTTACAACAGGTGTCATCAGTGCCGTAAACAGAGAATATGCAACCGAAGAGAACAATAAAGCTTATTTAATCCAAACAGATGCCGCGATTAATCCGGGCAACTCAGGCGGTGCTTTATTAAATATTAATGGTGAGGTTATTGGTATTAATTCCAATAAAATTGCAGGTGCAGTAGTCGAAGGTATGGGATATGCCATTCCTATTTCTACAGCCCAGCCAATCATTGAAAAATTAATGACAAGAACAACAAGAGAAAAAGTAGAAGAGGCTGAAAAGGCTTATCTTGGAATAACAGGTATTAATGTAACAAAGGAAGTTCAGGAAAAATACGGACTGCCGGAAGGTGTTTACGTAGCACAGGTATTTGAAAATACAGCAGCTGCAAAGGCAGGCATTGTAAAGGGTGATATTATTATATCCTTTGATGGTGAATCAGTCAGCAGCATGGAAGAATTGTCAGAACTTCTGGCATGTTATACAAAGGGCAGCACAGTTCAAGTTGAGATTATGCAGGGAAGCCCGCAGGGGTATCAGTCAACTACTTTGACGGTTACCTTGGAAGGCAAGGATTCTGCTTCATAATTTCAACAAGGGTGTTAATTTAATAAAAGGAGAATATTATGTCAAACTATTATGATGAGTCTGACGAAGTTTTTTTCGATGAAGAATTTGAAGATTCAAAAGATGGAGAAGACTTTGAAGAAGAGAAGGAGGTATCGGAAAAGCTTCATACTAATACAGCAAATAAAAGAAGCGAAGAAATAGCCGATGACGACGTTGATTTTGAAGTACTCAATGATTTAGACGATTTAGATGAAGATTATGAAGCTCAATATGAGGACGAGGATGAAAAACCCGACTCCTCATATGCTTCTGCAAGTAAAGAAAAGGAAGATGAGGAAGAGGACAAAGAATACGAGGATGTATGCTTTGTCTGCCGTCGTCCGGAAAGCAAAACAGGAAAACAGTTTCGACTGCCCAATAATATTTGTGTCTGCAATGACTGTATGCATAAGACAATGGATACGGTCAGCCAGTTTGACTATCAGGGAATGTTAAATCCAAATATGATGGGTAATTTGTCTGATATGGATAAACTAAAGGATCAGTTTCCAAATATCAGCTTTGTGAATATTAACGACTTGCAGGGTGAGGGTGGAATTCCAAATAAGCAGAAGATAAAAAAGAAAAAGAAAAAGGAAAGCAGTGAAGATCCGGTCTTAGATATAAAAAATATTCCGCCGCCGCATAAGATTAAGGCACAGCTGGATGAATACATTATCGGACAAGAGCATGCGAAAAAGGTAATTTCTGTTGCCGTCTACAATCATTACAAGCGTGTAGCAACTGATACAATGGATGAAATAGAAATAGAAAAGTCAAATATGCTGATGATAGGACCGACGGGATCAGGTAAAACATATCTTGTTAAAACATTGGCAAAGCTTTTGGATGTACCGCTTGCGATTACAGATGCAACTTCCTTAACTGAAGCCGGTTATATTGGTGATGACATTGAAAGTGTTGTTTCAAAGCTGCTAGCTGCTGCGGAAAATGATGTTGAGCGTGCAGAGCGCGGCATTATATTTATTGATGAAATTGATAAAATTGCCAAAAAGAAAAATACTAATTCAAGGGATGTATCCGGTGAATCGGTACAGCAGGGAATGCTTAAGCTGTTAGAAGGAGCTGATGTCGAAGTTCCGGTAGGGGCAAATAGTAAAAATGCAATGGTACCGCTTACAACCATTAATACAAGAAATATTTTATTTGTATGTGGAGGTGCATTTCCGGATTTAGATGAGATTATTAAACAGAGACTTAATAAGCAGACTTCAATTGGTTACAACGCAGACTTAAAAGACAAATTTGATAAAGATAAAAATATTCAAAAGAAGGTTTCTATTGAAGATTTAAAGAAGTTTGGTATGATTCCGGAGTTTTTGGGCCGTCTGCCGATTATTTATACTTTAGAGGCACTTGATAAGGATATGCTCATTCAGATTTTAAAAGAGCCTAAGAATGCGATTTTAAAACAATATCAAAAATTACTTGCATTAGATGAAGTATATTTAGATTTTGATGATTCAGCTTTAGAAGGAATGGCAGTAAAGGCACTTGAAAAAGATACCGGCGCAAGAGCGCTTCGAGCTATTATAGAGGAGTTTATGCTTGATATTATGTATGAAATTCCAAAAGATAAGAATATCGGAAAGGTAACCATTACAGGTGATTATATAAATGGAACCGGAGGACCGATTATTGAGATAAGAGGTTAACACTGAGAAAAGAGTTTTTCTGTAAAGGAAAAACTCTTTTTGCATATATTAAAGAAAAACTGATATATGGAGTTGTTAATATGACGTGTCAGGAAAAAATATTATCAAATGATTTTTTTGATATTATAGCGGATTTTACTGTAAGTATAAGGGAATATGCAACCGGGGAGATCGATTATTGTACAATTAATTTAGAAAGTAACTTAGCGATGGCATATATAAGCAGACGGGATTTTCCTAATCTGAATCTAGTGATGACCCGCTACCAATACGTGCCAAAATGCTATGGGTTAATGGAAACGCCTCCTAATAATAATATTCCCAATAATATTACTCCAAATAATAACACCCCAAATAATAACACCCCAAATAATAATATTAATATCGCTGCAAATACATTTAATTTAAGACCTCTCATTGATTCGGGAATTATTCAGGTTAATAGGGAACCCTTAAGTTTAACCGGAAGAGGCGTTATTATTGGGTTTATTGATACGGGAATACGATATGATTTGGACGTATTTAAAAACAGTGATGGAACAAGCAGAATTTTAGGAATATGGGATCAGACGATTCAAACCGGAACACCACCGGAGGACCTTCCGTATGGAAGCGAATATACAAATGAAATGATAAATGAGGCATTGCAAAGTGATAACCCCTTGCAGATTGTGCCGACCACTGATGCCCGTGCTGACATAGGGCTAAATATAAGGAGTCTTGCAAAAAAAATATAGGTATATTATAATATGAATGCTTCCATAGTAATTCTTTGAAAGGAGCATTGCTAAGATAATGAAAGTAACGATTCCAAGGTATCAACAAATTGCTGCTGATGTTGCAGCAAAAATTGCCGACGGATATTATAGTGAAGGTGAAAAAATTTATGTGCGATCTTCACTGTCCAGTCAGTATGGTGTTTCTTCTGAAACGGCACGGCGCGCAATCAGTGCCTTATCTGATTTGAAGATAGTAGAAGTCACAAAAGGCAGTGGTGTATTAATAAAATCAAAAGATAAGGCAAAAGATTTTGTTACTAAATTTAATTCTATTAATCAAATGAGTAATTTAAAGAAACAAATTTTAGACGGAATAGAGGGACAAATACAACAAAACAATGAATTAAAGGGTATGATTTCAGAACTTCTGTATAAAACAGAACGATTTCGTGAAGTTAATCCATTGACACCGTTTGAGATTGAAATCCAAGAAAATGCCAACTTTATTGGGGGAAGCATTTCAGATGTCCAGTTTTGGCATAATACAACGGCAACCATTATCGCCATTAAAAGAGGGAATGAAATTATTATTTCGCCCGGACCGTATGCAATTATTTGTGTCGGAGACATCATTTGCTATATCGGTGATGAAAACTGTCACGAGAGAGTTCAAAATTTTTTATATGAGAAAAATTAATATCAAAAATTAGGCTGGTTCAGTATACCTGAATTGGCTTTTTTTGTTTCTAAGCGGAGTTGGTTTGACCACTTTTATTATTAGTAAATTTGACAAACTAAAAAAATGGCTTTATAATAAACAAGCAACATAAGAAAAAACTTAAGTTGTAACTTTAAACGAAGGGAGAAGTTATGGTAAAGATACAAGTTAAGAACGTTTATAAAGTGTATGGTTCAGCACCAAAGTCAATGATTTCCTTTCTTGAAAAGGGAGCGAAAAAAATCGACCTGTTAAAAAAATACAAACATAGTGTCGGTGTGAATAATGTATCTTTTTCAGTAAACGAAGGAGAGGTCTTTGTTGTTATGGGTCTTTCCGGCAGTGGAAAATCAACATTGATTCGTTGCCTCAATCGCCTCATAGAGCCTACTAGTGGTGAGATTTATATTGATAATGAAGAAATCACACAAGTCAGCTCCGCGAGCTTAAGAGAAATCCGCAGAAAAAAAATGGCTATGGTTTTTCAGAACTTTGCATTATTGCCTCATAGAACGATTCTTGAGAATGTTGCTTTTGGACTTGAAATACAAAATGTGGATGAAGAAGATCGCAAGAAAAAGGCGCTTGAAATGTTAGAAGTAGTCGGTTTAAAAGGATATGAGAATGCAAAGCCAAAGGAATTATCCGGAGGAATGCAGCAAAGGGTTGGCCTTGCTAGGGCACTGGCAACAGATGCCGATATTTTATTGATGGATGAAGCATTCAGTGCACTTGATCCGCTTATTAGAAAAGAAATGCAAAATGAGCTAATATCCTTACAGACAAAAATGAAAAAAACTATTGTTTTCATTACCCATGATCTCGATGAAGCACTAAAAATCGGTGACAGAATTGCCATTATGAAAGATGGAGACGTCGTTCAGATTGGTGAGCCGGAAGAAATTTTGAATGCTCCTGCAGATGCTTATGTCCGGGAATTTATTCAGGATGTGAATCGCTCAAAGATTGTGTCGGCATCCTCCATTATGCGTTCTTCGGAAAGTATTATATTGGAGAAGGCTGGTGTCAGGACTGCAGCTAAGAAAATGAGGGACTTAGAAATTTCCAGCATTTTTGTAACCGATAAAAACAAGACACTGCTTGGAATTGTTTCGATTGAAAACGTTTCACAGCTTATTAAGGATAAAAGGGATGATTTAAAGTCTGTTATTGATACCGATATTAAATCTGTCGGAGTTGATACGTCTATTGATGAACTCATACCTCTATTCTTGCAATCAAATTATCCAATTGCAGTTGTTGATGATGAAAATAAATTTAAAGGTATTGTTTTTAAATCAACTGTACTGGCAGGAATAGCTGGGAAGGAGGACGTTTCTAATGGTTCTTAATATGAAAATTCCAATTGGCGATTTTATGGAAAAGGTTATTACTTGGATGACGGCTAACTTTTCGGGATTATTTGATGCGATAAAGCAAGGTTTAGAATCAATTATTAATAGTATCAATTGGGTGCTTCTAGCAATTCCGATTATTCTATTTATAATAGCAGCAGTGTTTTTAGCTTGGTGGCTGGCGGGAAAAGGAATTGCGTGTTTTACCGGATTAGGTTTGCTTCTGATTCAGAATCTGGGATTATGGAAGCAGACAATGCAGACTTTGAGTCTTGTTACGACATCCACGCTTATTGCAATTTTAATTGGTCTTCCGCTTGGTATTTTAATGGC
>CAYPIB010000092.1:0-10964 GCA_964410675.1 uncultured Roseburia sp. | reverse complement strand
GTTGGTGAGACAAAACCTTCAAGAGGACCGGGACGTCGTGAAATTGGACATGGTTCTTTAGCAGAAAAAGCATTGATTCCGGTTCTTCCCAGTGAAGCAGAGTTTCCGTATGCGATTCGTACCGTATCAGAAACATTTGAGTCTAACGGTTCTACATCACAGGCTTCCGTTTGTGCCTCTTCTTTATCGCTGATGGCAGCAGGTGTACCAATTAAGTCGGCAGTGGCAGGTATTTCCTGTGGACTTGTAACCGGTGATACGGATGATGATTATCTTGTTTTGACAGATATTCAAGGTTTAGAAGATTTCTTTGGCGATATGGACTTTAAAGTTGCAGGTACTAAGAAAGGTATTACTGCAATTCAGATGGATATTAAAATTCATGGTTTAACAAGACCAATCGTAGAGGAAGCAATTAAGAAAACAAAAGAAGCCAGAGAATATATTATCGATGATATTATGCAGCCTGCTATTTCTGAAGCTCGTAAAGAGGTTGGTAAATATGCACCGAAGATTATTCAGATTAAAATTGATCCAGAAAAAATCGGTGATGTTGTTGGACAGCGCGGCAAGACAATTAATGCAATTATCGAGCGTACAGGTGTCAAGATTGACATTACCGACGAGGGTGCTGTTTCTGTATGCGGTACTGATAAAGAAATGATGGATGAAGCAATTGAGATTATTAAGATTATTACAACTGACTTTAAAGAAGGCCAAATATTTAGTGGAAAAGTCGTAAGCATTAAAGAATTTGGTGCATTTATTGAATTTGCCCCCGGCAAAGAGGGTATGGTTCATATCTCAAAGATTTCGAAAGAAAGAATCAATCATGTTGAAGATGTGCTGACATTAGGCCAAGTAGTAACTGTTGTCTGCCTTGGTAAGGACAAGATGGGCCGTATCAGCTTCTCGATGAAGGATGTAAAGTAATAACGTTATAATACAATAGAAATAAAAAATTGTAAGAATTTTTAGAAAAGGGCAGTAAAATGTCCTTTTCTTTTTTTGCAATCAATGTTAAGATATTATTGTATGTATAAATTTATCTATATTTAGTAAAGTGGTAAAAGGAGCAGAAGAATATGGGGTTTTTTGGGAATTTATTTGGCGGACATAAGAGAGAGATTGCCAGACTGTATACAGAGTTTGGTGAGGAGAAAGCAAGGCTTTGTATTGCGCATGAAGGAGAAATTAAAAAATTAAAAGAAGATCATGAGCAGGAACTTCTAAAAATGAAAAATTTGTATCATGAGCAGCTAGAGGAAGTGCAGAATGCTTTTCGTAATAAAACATCTTCATTAAAGGCAGAGTTTGACCGTTATAAGGAAGAAAATGATGCGTCTGAAATAAAAGAGGAGCATGAAGCTCATGTAGAGAAGATGAAAAATCTATATGACGAACAGCTTGATGAAGTTGCAAAAGTATTTAGAGATAAGAATCAAAGCATAAAAGAGGCATTGACAGCACAGGAAAAAGAGAAAATCACTCAGCTCAATGAAAGCCATGAAGCAGAAATTAAAAAGATGAAAGCACTTTTTGATGAACAGCTTAAGGAAATTGCAGCGGCTTTTAGAGAAAAAAATGATAAGCTTCAGGGGCAGCTTGATAAACTAAAAAAACAAATTGCAAGCTTACTTGCAGTAGAATAATAAGTCAGCGAAAGAAAGAGGTTTTTGCAAAAGCAAAGGCTTCTTTTTTCTTTGGAATAATAAACTAGAAAGGATAATATAAATAGAGGAGAGGTAGTTAACAGATATTTATTATAGTTGATGGAGGATTATATGGAACAGACAATAAAAAAGAATGGCACACTTTTCCTTACGCTTAAGCTTCTAATTTTTTCTTATGTCATAACAACAATTTTACTTTTGTTTTTAGCCTTTTTATTTTATAAATTTAGGTTAAGTGAAGTGATTATTAATGTTGGGATTACTGCAGTTTATATTATTTCCACTTTTTTAAGCGGTTTTTTAGCAGGAAAGAAAATGAAAACCAGAAAATATCTATGGGGATTGTTAATTGGAGCAGCCTATTTTATTATTCTATTATTAGTTTCCTTCGTAATAAATCGGGGTATTAGTGATTTCACAGGGAATTTCTTATCAACATTATTTTTATGTGTAGGAAGCGGAATGTTAGGCGGTATGTTAAGCTGAACAAAGTAATGATAGGCAGTTGAAGCGGAAAAGTATAATTTTTTAGGCGATATCACGTATTAATATAAAAACTCTTTTAATATTCAAATAAATATGTTATAATGTGCCTTGAAAATTGTCATTGGACATTAATTTTAATTGATATAAATAAAGGAGGATTACATAATGAAACATATTAAGACATTAAGCACAAGAGACTTAAAGCAGTCAATGAAAAAAGGCGGCTGCGGTGAGTGCCAGACATCTTGCCAGTCAGCTTGCAAGACATCATGCACAGTGGGAAATCAGAGTTGTGAACAGGTAAAATAAATGAGATTTTCTTAAGCAGCGATTGCATCGCTGCTTATTATACGTTCAAAGTTTTGTTTAATTAAACAAAAAAGAACTTAAGAAGGGATTGTATTTTGTGACACATTGTTATGAGAATAATGGTTTCTACATTGTGCTGGATGTTAACAGCGGAGCAGTGCATGTAGTAGACAAGTTAGTATATATGCTGGTACCGTTGCTGGAAGAAGCAATAAAGAGCGGTGCCTGCTTAAAAGAATTGGAAACAATCGCCCAGGATAACAATATCGATACAACGGCGGATGAAATAAGAGAAGCAATATCGGAAATTTTGGAATTGAAAGAAGAAGCACTTCTTTATACGGAAGATGTTTATGAAAATTACATCAATACATTTCAGGAGAGAGAAACAGTCGTAAAGGCACTTTGTCTGCATATTGCACATGATTGTAATCTTGCCTGCAAATATTGTTTTGCAGAAGAAGGCGAATATCATGGCAGACGTGCACTGATGAGTTTTGATGTTGGAAAAAAGGCACTTGATTTTCTTGTTGAAAATTCCGGAAACAGAGTCAATCTTGAAGTAGATTTTTTTGGCGGAGAGCCGTTAATGAACTGGCAGGTTGTAAAAGATTTAGTTGCCTATGGACGGAGTCTGGAAAAGGATTATCATAAAAAGTTTCGTTTTACGCTGACAACGAATGGCGTCCTGCTGAATGATGATATATTGGAGTTTGCCAATCAAGAAATGGCAAATGTTGTTCTTAGTATTGATGGCAGAAAAGATGTACATGATTTTATGCGTCCCTTTAGAGGAGGACAAGGCAGCCATGACTTAATTGTTCCTAAGTTTCAAAAAACAGCAGAGAGCCGGAAGCAAATGGATTACTATGTGCGGGGAACTTTTACGCATCATAACCTGGACTTTTCAAAGGATGTACTGCATTTGGCTGATTTGGGCTTTAAGCAAATTTCCGTAGAGCCTGTTGTGGCAGATGAAAAAGAAGATTATGCAATCAAGGAAGCAGATATTCCGGTTATTTTAGAGGAGTATGACAAACTGGCAAAAGCAATCATTGAAAAGAAGAAGCAAGGAGAAGGATTTAATTTCTTTCATTTTATGATTGACTTAGAAGGAGGTCCCTGTGTGGCAAAACGCCTATCCGGCTGTGGCTCGGGTACAGAATATTTGGCCGTGACACCTTGGGGAGACTTTTATCCATGCCATCAATTTGTTGGACAAGAACAGTTTTTAATGGGAAATGTGGATAGCGGCATTACAGACACGGAAATTAGGGACACCTTTAAAAGCTGTAATGTATATGCCAAGGATAAATGTAAGAATTGTTTTTCAAAGTTTTACTGCAGCGGCGGCTGTGCGGCAAATTCTTATAATTTCCATGGAAGCATATACGATGCATATGATATAGGCTGTGAATTACAGCGTAAGCGCGTAGAGTGCGCAATTATGATAAAGGCAGCGTTAGCTGAATGAGAGGAGAAGTACTAAAATGAAGAAGAGTAAAGCGATTATAGTACTCATAGGGATTCTGGCATCAATTGGTCTTTTGGGGTACGCATCTATTGTTGGTTTTGGACCGGGTAAATTTGGTTCTGCGGCAAAGATAAAGCAGGGACTTGACCTTGCCGGAGGTGTCAGCATCACTTATCAGGCAACCGGCGGTGAAACTCCTTCTGATGAGGATATGAAGGATACAATTTATAAGCTCCAGAAGCGTGTGGAGACTTATAGTACGGAAGCTCAAGTTTACCAAGAGGGCAATGACCGTATTAATATTGAAATTCCGGGTGTTTCTGATGCAAATACCATTTTAGAAGATTTGGGTAAACCGGGAAGTCTTTATTTTATTTCCGAGACAGACAGTAAAGGAGCAAAAAACTATAGCTATTCTGCGGATGCGGATGGCAACATGGTAACAGTGCTTCAAAAAAGTATTGAAGAGCTGGAAGCTGACGGCTCTATCGCATTAACAGGTACTGATGTCAAAGAAGCACAGGCGGGACAGACGCAGGATAATATGCAAAACGGCCAGTATATTGTTCAGCTGATTTTAACGGAAGAAGGAAAACAGAAATTTGCAGATGCTACGACGAATGCATACCAAAAACGCGAGACACTCGGTATTTATTATGATGGTACTTTTGTTAGTGTTCCATCTGTAAATGAACCGATTACCGGTGGTGAAGCAAGTATTAGCGGAATGGCAGATTTTGCCGAAGCAGACAGTCTTGCATCAACCATTCGTATCGGCGGCCTGAAGGTTCAGTTAGAAGAAATCCGCTCTAATGTTGTAGGTGCACAGCTTGGAGAAGAGGCTGTAAATACGAGCTTAAAAGCAGGTGTCATTGGTGTTATTGTTGTCATAATATTTATGTGTGCAGCATATTTATTACCGGGCTTTGCAGCATCGATTGCATTATTAATCTATGTAGGTCTTACCCTTGTTGCAATCAATGCGCTTGAGATTACGTTAACACTGCCGGGAATTGCCGGTATTGTATTATCGATTGGTATGGCCGTAGATGCCAATGTTATTATCTTTGCCCGTGTGAAGGAAGAAATCGGAAAAGGGAAAACAACCCAGTCAGCGATAAAACTTGGATTTCAAAAAGCATTTTCCGCAATTTTTGATAGTAATATTACGACTTTAATTGCTGCCGTTGTACTAGGCATAAAGGGTTCCGGCGGTGTAAAAGGATTTGCCATTACGTTGGGACTTGGTATTGTACTGTCCATGTTTACCGCACTTGTCGTATCAAGATTAATTATTAATGCGTTTTATGCAGTTGGTTTAAAAAGCGAGAAGCTGTATGGAGGCGTAAAGGAAAGAAAACCAATTGATTTTGTTGGAAAAAGAAATATTTTCTTTGCCATTGGAATCGTTGCTATATTATCTGGATTTGTCTTTATGGGAATTAATAAAAACAATCCGGATATGAATGAAATTTTAAATTACAGTCTGGAGTTTAAAGGGGGAACTTCTACAAAGGTTACCTTTAATGAGGACTTTTCCATTGCTGATATTGATGCAAAGGTCATACCGGTTGTTTCAGAAGTAACCGGGGACGGAGATATTCAGACTCAAAAGGTAGCGGGTACGAATGAAGTAGTTATTAAGACAAGAACATTGTCAAAGGATGAAAGAGAAGCCTTCAATCAAGCAATGAATGAAAAGTTTGGTGTGGGTGAAGAGATGATAACAGCAGAAAGTATTAGTGCAACTGTCAGCAATGAAATGAGATCGGATGCTGTAGTCGCTGTTATTATTGCAACAATATGTATGCTCTTTTATATTTGGTTTCGGTTTAAAGATATACGGTTTGCATCGAGTGCGGTTTTTGCACTTTTACATGATGTATTTGTAGTAGTAGCATTTTATGCAATTGCAAGAGTAACAGTCGGCAGTACATTTATTGCATGTATCCTTACTGTCGTTGGTTATTGTATCAATGCGACAATTGTTATATTTGACCGTATTCGTGAAAACTTAGAAATTGAAGGAACAAAAGACTTGGCCCACGTTGTAAATACCAGTATTACACAAACACTGACAAGAAGTATTTACACATCTTTAACGACACTGTTTATGGTAATTGCATTATATATCTTTGGTGTAACGAGTATTCGTGAGTTTGCATCACCGCTTATCGTTGGTATTTTGGCAGGTGCCTATTCATCAATTTGTGTTACGGGACCGCTTTGGTATGTTTTTAAAACAAAAAAAGAAAAAACTAAATAACTTAAGAATCATTAGGCGCTCTGCAAATGCAGAGCGCTTTTTAATTAAAAAACGAATACTCGACCTTAATTGACAAATAATGACAAAGGCATTGACAATCAATGAAATAATATGTTATGTTACAGAAGGCTAACTTATGGAAATATAAGGGCGCAAAGCTTGAAGTCTAAGGGGATATTAAGTATCGGTTTTGGGTAAACGATATATGGGGGGATTCTATTAGGATATAGCTATAGGATTAGGTTTTTACTCTAAATATTTCTATGATAGTTCGGTTGCAATATGATTATTATTAAAATCATTTTGCAACTTTTTTTATTGTTAAATTAGTAGAAAAAATATAATTAAAAGCTGTTTGAAATATAATTTACATTAAATTAAAATGGAGATTAAAGTTATGGCAACATTAAACACAGTTTTCAAACAGGTTTACGGGGAGGCTTTGAAACCACTTGGTTTTTTGAAACTTAAAGGGAGATATCCGTATTTTGTACGGCTGATTGGGAATGAGATCATTCATGTTATCACTTTTTTAAACCGGGATTCGGGTGTCTTAGGGCATAAAGGATTTAGTATTGAATGCGGAGTTGCGACGGTATATCGTCAACGTATCAGTTTAGATGAAAGTCCGCGGGACAACTCAAACTGGTTTAGAGGTAATCTTGATATTTTTGAAAAAAGAAACCCTTTTGTTCCTAGAGATATTGGTTCTGCCATGTTTGAAAAATTATATACTTTTGTGTATAAACCTAATGATGATGAATCTATGCTTGAGGTGGTTAAGAACTCTTTGGAAGAAACCAAAAAATACATACTGCCTGTTCTTAA
This sequence comes from uncultured Roseburia sp., assembly GCA_964410675.1. Lineage (GTDB taxonomy): Bacteria > Bacillota > Clostridia > Lachnospirales > Lachnospiraceae > RGIG3040. The sequence goes on along the minus strand of CAYPIB010000092.1, from coordinate 3,928 downwards.
TGAGGTGACTAATCTTAAAGCATGCATAGAGTACTTTGATATGTTTTGCTCGGGTTTGCTAAATTTATATTACGAGGAGGAAGACTTCGGCAATACAAATCTTAGTAATTTTTACAATGAGGGGCTTTTGTTTATAAAATACGGTAGTTGTGACTATTTTACAGAAGTCGGAGAGCATAGTCTACAAAGACAGCTTGCTATGATTGCTCATCGGGTAAAAATAAAACAGTCTGGATATACACAAAAATATTACGATGATGAATGTAAAGACAATCAAGATTACAGAGATCAGAGAATAGCACGTGACAAAAAAATATTTAATGACCGCGAGTGGAATAGCGCAGCACTGGCAGAATTGGAGCGACGTAAATTGGCAAATATTGAAATACTTAAGTCTTACGGATTTCAAATTAACTAAAGTTGAAGTAGATATCTTTAAAAAAATTTACTAAAGGAGGCAATTAAAGATGGGAATGTTTTTTTCGACGATACATATTCAAAATAAGAAACAATTAGAAAGGAAGCAATTCATAGAAATATTTAGTAAATATATTAAGAAACAAGGCTTTATGCCAGCGGATGAGGAAAACTCTCAATATGTTTATTATCTAGCCTTTTCTGATAATAGAGAGTGGGTAACACTTAGTTCTCCTGAGTTTGAAGTGGGTAGTGATTCGGATATAACAGCTCAAAAAATTTCAAAAGCATTAAAGTCTATATGTATTGAAACAAGCGTTAACGATAGTGATTGGGCGATAATTAAATTATATGATTCTTTGAACAAAACAAAGGATACTGTGATTGTTGGAGATGTCGAGGAATTTTTGGGTGAAGAAAGTGTAAACAGTAAAGGCAAACAGGAATGTTGGACACCCTTGCTTGTTGAAGGACGGTCTTGGGAAGAGTTGCAAGAAATTTGGCAAGCTGATTATACCTTTGCCGAAGATGTACTTTCAGAAACAGCGCAGTTTTTAGGAATGGATGTAAATAATATAAGAGCGGATGATAATTCCAATGTTGTTGCTTTGCATTTTAAAGCGACAGGTGAAGTATTCATCAAAGAAGGAGCAACCAAATTGGCTTTTGATTGTTTGGATTGTCCTATTTCTATGGAGAAAGCAATGTTTTCCTTTTACAATATTGGTGGCATTTCTAAGGGACTAGCGATTATTCTTTTAGGCGATTGTTTTAAAAATCATGAGATTGAAGTAAGTGATGTGACAATCCGTAGAAACAAATATCCTAAAAAAGCACAACAGTATACAAAGGCGATTTCAATGAATCAGGAGCTTGAGGGTGCTAATGAGGAGGAGCGTTTTCATGCACGTTTTCAAAAATACAAAGCTACTAACAACAGATATGGAGTGATTGCGATATTTGAAGACTATGAGTTTTTTGAGGGGCTTAATATCGAACATCCATCTATGGAAGGCACAAAAGTACTTGGTATTCGTCATTTTTATTCAACGAGGATATACTTTACAGCTGCTATTTTATCTGGGCAATCCCAGCAATTTTACTTACACGTGATACCGATGAACAATTGGGAAAATCAAATAATTGAAAAGGTAAAAGTCCATATAAATCGTGATGTAAGGGAGCAAGAAGATAATGAGCAAAAGGAAAAATATCAAAAAAGTTTTAAATATTTAAAAAATGAAGTAGATTCAATTAGAAATTTACCAGAAAAATTAAAAAAAGGTAAACAATATATAATGTGGCTTGAAGAGGTGGCTTCAAAGACATCTGAAGAATGGAAAAACACTCAAGAATATGCACAATTACTGGAGGAACTGAAGAAAAGAAAAGAACAAATGTAACACACTTCTGCTCTAATTCTTGATATTTCATTAATCTTTTTATTTTTTATTGAAAAATACAGCGAAATTTGTCAAAATAGAAGTATATAGATAAAAAAATAAAGATACAAGGCGGTTAAAATGGAACAAAAGCAGAGAACAGAAAAGAACCTTTATATGCAAAGGCGGAATGAACGCCGAAGGAAAAGAAGAAGACAGGTTTTAGTGGCAAGAACAGTTGTTATTGTGGCTGGTTTTTTAATAATTTTTGGAGCAGGGTTTGGAATTAAAAAACTTTTTGAACGGTTTGTATTCACAAAAGAAACAATGAGTGGTGAAGGATTAGAAAGGTTGGAAACAACAGTATCTAAAAAGAAGGTACCAAGACCGGATTTTGCGGTTGATTTAATTACGATTAATGAATATTCAAGACCGGGCTATCCATTACCGGAAATAAAAAATATATTTGTACATTATACAGCAAATGCAGGAACAACAGCAGCACAAAATAAAAGCTATTTTGAAAATTTAAAGGATACACATGAAACATCTGCCAGTTCACATTTTATTATTGGATTTGAAGGGGAGATGATACAGTGTATTCCACTTAAGGAAGTTGGATATGCGGTTAAAGAGAGAAATTTTGACTCAATTTCGATTGAATGTTGTTATATAGATGAAAATGGTAAATTTACCGAGGCTACTTACAATTCACTTATAAATATGTTAGCATGGTTAGTAACGAAACATGATTTGACTCCTTCTGATATTTTACGACATTATGATGAGGGAGGGAAAAACTGCCCCAAATACTATGTAGAGAATGAAGATGCATGGGAAAAATTAATTAAAGATGTAACTTTGTATATCGAAAATAATGGCAGTAACAATATTTCTGAGGATCAAATGTAGAAAAGAGAAAGTGAAGTTATGGCAAAATGGTATGTGAAAGCAAAAAAAGCGGATTTTGAAGCCATTGGAAAAAGATTTGGTATCAGCCCCATACTGGCAAGAATTATAAGAAATAGAGATTTAATTACAGAGGACGAAATAGATTGTTTTTTAAATGGAAATTTAGGTGTCCTGCATTCTCCTTTCTTAATGAAGGATATGGAGAAGACAATTACGATTTTAAAAGATAAAATTAAGCAGCAGAAAAAAATACGTGTCATTGGTGATTATGATATTGATGGAATCTGTGCATCCTATATATTAATGGAAGGCTTAAAGGAGGCAGGTGCAGATGTAGATGTTGTCATTCCGCATCGTATCAAGGATGGATATGGATTAAATGATGAACTGATTAAGGATGCGGCAGAAGCACAAATTGATACGATTATTACGTGTGATAATGGAATTGCAGCGGCTTCACAAATATCCTATGGCAAGGATATGGGATTGACTTTATTAGTAACAGATCATCATGAAGTTCCCTATGAAGAGACAGAGGGAAATAAACAATACTTTCTGCCGCCGGCAGATGCAGTTATTGATCCAAAGCAGGAGTCATGCGATTATCCCTATAAGGAAATATGTGGTGCGGTTGTTGCATTTAAAGTCATTCAAGCTCTTTATGGAATCGAAACGTTACGAATGGAAGATGAGTTTGTATTAAAGTATCTTCCATTTGCTGCCTTTGCGACAATCGGTGATATTATGACACTTATGGATGAAAATCGTGTTATCGTGAAATACGGTTTAAAAGCATTCGAACAGACCAAAAATTTAGGCTTAAAGGCATTGCTTTCTGTCAACGGACTTTATGAGACTAAATTAAGCCCGTATCATTTAGGGTTTGTGCTGGGACCGTGTATTAATGCGACCGGACGTCTAGATACTGCTAAAAGAGCAATGGAGTTGTTTTGTGCGGTGACAGAAAGAGAGGCGGCTTGTATTGCCGCAGATTTGAAGGCCTTAAATGACAGCCGCAAGGAATTGACAAAGCAAGGAGAATTGGATGCTATTGCCCAAATTGAGGAAACAGGGCTGGACCTAGATGATGTACTTGTTGTTTATTTACCGGATTGTCATGAAAGTCTTGCGGGTATTATTGCAGGAAGAGTTAAAGATAAGTATTGTAAGCCTGCATTTGTTTTAACAAACAGTGAAGATGGAATTAAAGGTTCCGG
>CAYPIB010000091.1:3641-11054 GCA_964410675.1 uncultured Roseburia sp. | reverse complement strand
TTTATGGTGGGTATAGCGCAGTTGGTTAGCGCGCCAGATTGTGGCTCTGGAGGCCGAGGGTTCGAATCCCTTTATCCACCCTCATTGTTTGTTGAATGCAGTGAGAATTAGAGATTGGCGTCATATAGTGGGCTATCGCCAAGCGGTAAGGCACAGGACTTTGACTCCTGCATTCGCTGGTTCGAATCCAGTTAGCCCAGCTTATGGGCCACTAGCTCAGGTGGTAGAGCACTTGACTTTTAATCAAGTTGTCCGGGGTTCGAGTCCCCGGTGGCTCAGTAAAAGATAGAATCTGTATTCATTTGAATATAGGTTCTTTTTTGTTCTTGATTAAATAGGAAAATAAGGAAATCGCAGAATATTATTTTTGGGTACAGAAAATGCGGGTGACAGGACTTGAACCTGCACGGTCGCCCACCAGAACCTAAATCTGGCGCGTCTGCCAATTCCGCCACACCCGCATACTTTTATGAGCCGCACGATTGTGCAACAATACAAATTGTATCGTATCTTTTACAATCTGTCAATAATAATTAAATTTGATTTTTTTTCCTTCTTATGTTAACATGCAGATGCTTTTGCGCAATAAATACCTCTTACAAAGTAATTAGGAAAAGGAGATCTGTATGAAAAAATTCTTAACGATAGCGATTCTATCGATATCAATGATAACGGTTATGGCGAGTGCGGCTGTTTCACCGGCACTTGCCAATATAAGTATGGCTTTTCCGGATGCAAATGTTAATATGATAAAAACAGTATTAACTTTGCCTTCGCTTTTTATTATTCCATTCAGCCTGCTGTCTAATTTAATTGTGAAAAAAATTGGCAATAAACGGGTCTTGATAATAGGAATACTTGTTTATTTAGTTGGGGGAGTTGGAGCCGCTTTTGTAGATACTTTAAAATATCTTTTGATATTTCGTGCAATATTGGGAATTGGATGCGGTTTAATTATGCCAATTTCTCAAGCACTGATTGCAGAAAATTTTGATGGAGAAATGAAAATAAAAATAACCGGATACTCTGGAGCTGCTTCTTATTTAATGGGAGTGATTGCGTCTTTTGTAGTTGCGCCGATATCTAATATTAATTGGCACTACAGTTTTTATATTTATGCAATCGCCATTGTTGTTCTTGTTTTAAACATCATCGCTTTACCAAATGAGAAACCTAAAATTAAAAAAAGTGTAGAAAATGACAAATTACCGGTAAAAACCAAGTGGATTATTTTAGGAATGCTCCTAGTGAATATAGCATTTTATGCGGTGCCTTCTAATATCTCTTTATTTATGAGAGAGCAAGAGATTGGTTCATCGAAATCGCCGGGAATGGTTATTTCTGTTTTTATGATTTCAGGTTTTGCTGCCGGAATGCTGCTTTACGCTTTACAAACGATATTAAAGCAATATACAATAAGCTTTGGAATAGGTATTATGGCGTTAGGATACATATGCTTGTCAATTTCAAGAGGCTTGCTGCCTGTAATTCTGGGAACTGCTTTTGTCGGGTTTAGCTTTGGCATTCTGTTTCCTTCTATTCTAGTCAGGATTACGGATTCATGCAGCATGGCAGTATGCACATTTGCTTTGTCACTGTCATCCTGTGCGCAATTTTTTGGGCAGTTTGTCTCGCCGTATATTCTTCAGCTCATAAAGAATATAATAAAAGCAGAGTCACTGCGTTACGATTTTATTATATTGGCCGTACTTCTTACGGCAGCGGTTATTATATTTTTAGGTTATTTTATTTTGAAGGGTCATAATGGCAGAGGGAGATTAAAAGTTTAACAAAAGCGGGGTGTATATAATATGAAGCGATCGGAAATTAATGCGAGTATAAGGCAAATGGAAACTCTGGCAAAGCAACATGGCTTTGCATTACCGCCATTTTGTCATTGGAGCCAGGAGGACTGGAAAAGCAAGGGGCATGAATTTGATGAAATTAGAGACAATATGCTTGGATGGGATATTACCGATTATGGACTTGACAATTTTGACAAAATTGGATTTGCATTAATTACATTAAGAAATGGAAATCAAAAGAATACGAAGTATAAAAAAACATATGCAGAAAAGCTTCTGATGTTAAAGGAAGGACAACACTCTCCGATGCACTTTCATTGGCATAAAAGTGAGGATATTATTAACAGAGGCGGCGGAACGCTCTTAGTTCATTTGTATAATGATGATGGTGATGGAGGACTATCAGACAGTGATGTCTGTGTTAATTCTGATGGGTGTTCTTACTATATTAAAGCGGGAGAGGCAGTAGAACTAAAACCAGGGGAAAGTATTACACTTTGGCCGCATCAGTATCATGATTTTGATGTAAAGCCGGGAACGGGTGATATTTTAATCGGTGAGGTGTCAATGTGCAATGATGATACAGAGGATAATTGTTTTTATGAAAATATTGGCCGTTTTCCCAAAATAGAAGAGGATGAGCCTCCATATAGACTTTTATGCAATGAATATCCCGTCTTTTTGTAAACAAGTTAATACTTGTCTTACCTGTATTCATCTGCTATAATCGGATTGATGCAAGATATTGTGAATAGTAATCACAATTATCTTTAGCGAATAAACAGAAATAAAAAGGAGAACACATAATGAAAGGTAATATTGTAGTTGGACAATCAGGCGGACCTACAGCCGTTATTAACTCATCTGTAGCAGGTGTATATGCAGCAGCAAAAGAAGTTGGAGTAAACAAAGTTTATGGTATGGTTCATGGTATTCAGGGATTTTTAAATGATCAGCTTTGTGATTTAGGAGAATATTTAGATGATCCTACCGGAATTGAATTATTAAAAAGAACTCCATCTGCTTTCTTAGGTTCTTGCCGTTTTAAAATGCCTAAAATTGAAGGACACGAAGAAGTATATGAAAAAGTTTTTGAAATCATGGAAAAACATGATATTGAGTGCTTATTCTACTGTGGCGGTAATGACTCCATGGATACTGTTAAAATGTTATCTGATTATGCGGCAGCTCACAACAAACCACAGAGATTTATGGGTGTTCCAAAAACAATCGATAATGATCTTCCAATTACTGACCACTGCCCAGGCTATGGTTCAGCAGCAAAATATATCGCAGCTTCATTAAAGGAAATTATCCGCGACAACGAATCATTCGGTGTTGAAAAACCAACAGTATGTATCGTTGAAATTATGGGACGTAATGCAGGCTGGTTAACAGCAGCAGCAGCACTTGCAAAAGGCGATGACTGTTCCGGCTGTGATGCTATCTACTTACCGGAAAAAGTATTTGATATCAAAGCATTTATGGAAAAAGTTAAAAATTTAGCAGCGACAAAATCTTCAGTAGTCATTGCTGTTTCAGAAGGTGTACATGTTGCCGACGGCCGTTATGTATGTGAATTAGCAAATGAAAATGTTGCAGTAGATGCTTTCGGTCATAAACAAATGTCTGGTACGGCAGCTTACTTAGCATCTATCATTGCTGAAGAAACAGGTCTTAAGACAAGAGCGGTTGAATTCTCTACCTTACAGCGTGCAGCAACTCATTTAGCATCCTTGACAGATATTAATGAAGCATTCCAGGTAGGACATGATGCAGTATTAGCAGCGGAAGAAGGTAAGACAGGTATGATGATTACCCTTGATAGAAATGGTGATGATCCTTATCAATGTGGTACTTCTGCATATGATATCCACGCGATTGCAAATGTGGAAAGAGCAGTTCCGTCTGAGTGGATTACAGAAGATGGCACAGGATTAAATGAAGGTTATATTAAGTATGCAAGACCACTTATTATGGGTGAATTAACACCGCTTATGGTAAATGGACTTCCACGTCACTTAGTTCGTAAATAATAAAGCAATAAAAGCAGTCTGTTTGAAAGAGCAGGCTGTTTTTTGATGCATTTTTTTAAAATTTTAAATATAATCTTTTATCCTAAGAAAATTCATGTATATAACTTTTTTTTTGGGTAATAATACTAGTGTCACCAAAAAAAAGGAGCGTATAAATTATGAAAGTGTTAAATGTTATTGCCTTGACGCTGACGATTATTGGAGCTATCAACTGGGGACTCATCGGTTTTTTAGGATTTGACTTAGTGGCTTCGATATTTGGAAGTATGTCCGCAATTTCGAGAATTATTTATGGTCTTGTAGGTTTGTGCGGATTATATTTAATTACCTTTTATGGACTTTTAAGAGAAGAATAGGAGCATGTCTCCTGTTCTTTTTCTTTTATTTCGCAAAAGTTATAATTCTTAAAGGTCTATGAACTGTGTTACATATCAGTTGACGAAAGAACCGACAAATAGTATGATAAACGAGTAAAAACAGCATATATTATATATGTAAAACAGTAACTGCTGTCTTGGAAAGGATTTTACAACATGAAAAAAATATCTTTGAAAAACATAGAAAGAATATGTGGATTATTATGTTTTCTTTTGTTTATAGCAGCGGCCCCTATCATAAATAGCGAGGCAGTCAGTGTTGGCGCAGTTGCAAACGAAGGTACCGTTGAAGATGACACTGGTACGGGCACTGCAAATCTATCTTCTGATGCGGATTTAAAAAAATTTAAATTATCTCCCGGTAAATTGAGTCCGGATTTTTCTGCAAATACAACAGAGTATGAATTTACTTTAAATGAAGATATGATGCAGGTTGTTCTGGAAGCAAAGACGAAAGACCGCAATGCAAAAATAATCAGTTCCAGTGGGTTTGCAAATTTATCAATTGGAACGAATCTGGCAGTCTTAAATGTCAAAGCAGCAGATGGTACTATAAAATCATACCGTGTTTCGGTTATTAAGGAATCCGGTAAAAACAATGCCGTAGAAAATTTAATTACCGCGAATAAAAATGCCGATGGTAATATACCGGTTGAGGGGCGGAATCTTGTAGTAAATAGTACAATACCCGATGATCTAATTCCGGATGGATGTACAAAGGTACAATATGTTTATAAGAACAATTATGTAGAAGGCGCACTCTTTGCCGAAGGTGAATTAATGCTGTTATATTTGACAGATGAAAATGGTAATCAAGGAGACTTCTATATTTACTATTCAGGAACTGATGAGTTTGTAGATTTTGTGCAGATTAAAAGTGTTGATGGGCAATTTGTATTTCCGGTACAGTATCCGACCGGAATTCCGGTGCCGAGCGGATTTGGAGAAGGCTCGATACAATTGACAGGAAAAACAATTGATGCATATATTATGGATGAAAGCACTTCGGAGACTGATTACTCAGAGCTGGAGGGGGAAGAAGAGGAAGAGCCTGCATACGATATTCCTTCGACCGAAGAATATTTTATGTTTTTCGGCATTAGCAGCAAGGGAAATAAGGGTTGGTATTTATACGATACGGTTGAAAAAACTTGTCAAAGATATTTAGAGCCGGCTGAGGAATCAGGGAATGGTGTCGGAAGCTTTAATAATGAAAGCTACGTAACTTATAAACTTCAATCTCAAAAAAGAATGGTTGTTATTTGTGTCTTAATCTTCATTATCGCGTTGCTTCTGGCGGTTATTTTGAATCTGCTTTTAAAAATGCGCAATAATCATGGTAAAATAGAAGAAGAGGAAGAAATAGACGAAGAAGAGGCCGATGAAAAGTTGGTAGAAATTATAGAAGACAATATAGTAGAAGGGCAGGACCCAAATATAGAAGAAGATAGCTGCCAAGAAGAAAGCACAGGCGAGAAATCAGAACAAAAAGAAGAGCCGCCCTATCATCATGAAGATGAGACAGCCCTATTAGACGATGACTTTGAGTTTGAATTTATAAATATCCGCAGAAAATAAAACAATGGAGGAATGAGGAATGGAGTTTACTAAGAAAGCCCAAACAGCCCTTTCTTTGGCAGAAAAGGCATCTAAAAAGCTTCATCAGAACTATATTGGAACAGAGCACATTTTGCTTGGACTTTACAGAGAAGAAACCGGCGTGGCAGCACGTCTTCTTAGAGAAAAGGGGCTAAAGGAAGATAAGCTTCTTGAAATGGTGCAGGATTTTATTGCACCTACCGGAGCGATTTCGATAGCAGAAAGAGATGGGTATTCACCAAAGGCCAATATTATTCTGGAGGAAAGCAGAAAACAGTCCGTCCGTTTTCGTACAGCAGAAATAGGAACAGAGCATATTTTGCTGGCAATTATTAAAGATGGAGACAATACCGGTGTGAGACTGCTTCACACATTAAATATAAATATTCAAAAGCTTTATGTAGATTTGCTGGCTGCAATGGGGCAGGACCCCAATCTGGCACGCGAAGATTTGAATTCAAAAAAGAAAAAGGCAATGACGAAAACTTTGGATCAGTACAGTCGTGATTTAACTGCGATGGCACGTGATGGTAAATTAGATCCTGTAATTGGGCGTAAGGAAGAAATAGCAAGAGTAATTCAGATAGTAAGCAGACGTACTAAAAATAATCCCTGTCTTATCGGTGAACCGGGAGTTGGTAAAACTGCAATTGTGGAAGGCTTAGCTCAGAAAATTGTCAGTGAGGAAGTACCGGATATTTTGAGAAACAAACGTGTTGTAACCTTGGATTTATCAGGAATGGTTGCGGGCAGTAAGTATCGCGGTGAATTTGAAGAGCGGATCAAAAAGGTAGTCAAGGAAGTGACGGAGGATGGAAATGTTCTGCTGTTTCTTGATGAGATTCATACGTTAATTGGTGCAGGCGGTGCCGAAGGCGCCATTGATGCTTCGAATATACTAAAGCCTTCTCTTTCCCGTGGTGAAATTCAATTGATTGGCGCTACTACAGTGGATGAGTATCGTAAATATATTGAACGTGATGCTGCTTTAGAGCGTAGATTTCAACCCGTTACAGTAGAGGAGCCGACTCCGGAAGAAGCAATTGCTATTTTACAAGGAGTGAAGTATAAGTATGAAGAGCACCATCAGGTTACAATTACAGATGAAGCTGTTGAATCGGCGGTAAAGCTATCGCAGAGATATATCAATGATCGAAATCTACCGGATAAGGCAATTGATTTAATTGATGAAGCGGCATCGGCCTTAAAGCTGGAAGGAATGAATGTCCCGGATAAGCTTAAGGAGATGGAAAAGCAAATTAAGGAAATGGATTTACACATAGAAAGAGCCTTTAAATTTGCGGCTTACAATCAAGCGCATGAGATAAAAGAACAGCAGGATATTTTGACAAAGAAATATCAAAGAGCAAGAAAGAGCCATTATAAAAAGCTGAGCGATAGAAGCTTGAAGGTTGGCGAAAACGAAATTGCTGATGTTGTTTCGGTTTGGACGAAAATACCGGTGAGTAAGCTGGAGGAAAAGGAAAGTGATAAGCTGCTTAATCTAGAGAGTATACTTCACAAGCGGGTCATTGGTCAGCAGGAAGCTGTTGGCGCTGTTTCAAGGGCAATGAGAAGGGGCAGGGTAGGATTAAA
>CAYPIB010000091.1:0-3541 GCA_964410675.1 uncultured Roseburia sp. | reverse complement strand
ACAGATTCGAAAGGAAGAAAGGTCAGCTTTAAAAATACGGTTTTGATTATGACTTCCAATGCCGGAGCCATGAAGATAGTGGAGCCTAAAAATCTGGGATTTGCAACACATACAACGGATAAGCAAAATTATGAGAAGATGAAGAGCGGCGTAATGGATGAAGTAAAGCGTATTTTTAAGCCGGAGTTTTTAAATCGAATTGATGAGACAATTGTCTTCCATTCATTAACAAAAGAAGATATGACTGAGATTATAACACTTCTGTCCCAAAACCTCTGTAATAGGTGTAAAGAGCAAATGGATATTACCCTTCATATTTCTAAAAGTGCAAAGTTACGTTTGGTAGAAAAACATATGGACTTAAAAATGGGTGCGAGGCCGCTGAAGCGGGCAATTCAAACACAAATTGAAGATAAGCTTGCGGAGGAAATTTTAGCCGGCAGAATTAAGAACGGCGATGAAGTGACTGCGGGAGTGAGAAAAGAACAATTTGTATTTACTACCCGCTAGTTTTACTGGATTTATGAGAAGAACTATATTATAATATTTACTATAAGACAAAAATCAAATCTTTGGATTTAGGAGGACAGAGGACATGGCAGGCGTAGTAGAATTGCTTCGTGTAGAGGCAGATAATACACTTAGCTTTGGCAATCATGAGTTAGGACAAAAAGCAAAGCTCGAGAATTTTTCATTTGATGGAGATTTCTACAAGGTAAAAACTTTTAAGACCATGACAAAATTGGAGAAGAATGGTATGTTTTTATACGAATCTGTTCCAGGAACAAGCGTTATGAGCTTCAAAGAGACACAAGAAGGCATAAGCTTTTTTGTACAGGGCGAAGACGATGTACAAATAACAGTAGGTTTAAAGGATGAAACTGAATACGAAGTATTTGTAGGAAATGACAGTGCCGGTAAGATGAAGACAAATTTAGGCGGCAAGCTTAATTTGAGCGTTGAACTTGAAGGCATGGGTGAAGTAGGCGTAAAGGTGGTAGAAGCATAAATGGCAAAGGGCAAAAAGACGACTGTGTTTTTTTGTCAGGAATGTGGAAATGAGTCGAGTAAATGGCTTGGACAGTGTCCGGCCTGTAAAGAATGGAATACTTTTGTAGAGGAAGTGATTGTCTCAGAGAAAAAAGGCCTTGGAGGATCAATGCAGGCAGCAGGCAGGCAAGTTCAAAAAGCAATGCCGGTGAGCTTTTCAGAGGTATCTCTTTCCGAAGAAGAAAAAATAAAAACCCAGATAGAAGAATTGGACCAGGTGCTAGGCGGTGGGATAGTACCTGGTTCTTTAACTTTATTTGGCGGTGATCCCGGAATTGGGAAATCCACTCTACTTTTACAGGTGTGCAGACAGCTTTCTGACAAACAAATTAAGGTGTTATATATATCAGGGGAAGAATCTTTAAAGCAAATCAAATTAAGGGCGCTTCGGATTGGTGATTTTTCAGAGGATTTACAGCTTCTTTGTGAGACAAATCTGGATGTAATAAAACCGGTCTTAATTGATTCGAAGCCACAAGTGGTAGTAATTGATTCAATACAGACAATGTATCGTGAAGAAGTGAGCTCGGCTCCGGGAAGTGTATCTCAAGTAAGGGAAGCAACGGCAGCGCTTATGCAGCTCGCAAAAGGATATAATATTTCAATACTAATAGTAGGACATGTGACAAAAGAGGGAACAGTTGCCGGACCACGTGTTCTTGAACATATGGTAGATACTGTTTTATATTTTGAAGGAGAAAGGGACGGAGCTTACCGCATCCTGCGAAGTGTCAAAAATCGTTTTGGCTCTACAAATGAAATTGGAGTATTTGAAATGGCCGGAGACGGACTGAGGGAAGTAAAGAACCCATCTGCTTTCTTGCTGGAAGGCAGACCAAGACAGGCTAGCGGCTCGGTTGTAGTATGCTCTATGGAAGGAACCAGACCAATTATGATCGAGATTCAGGCCTTGGTTTGCTCGACCAACTTTAATATTCCGAGAAGACAGGCAAATGGTACTGATTTTAACCGATTGAATTTACTGATGGCAGTGATTGAAAAGAGAATGAGTATGCATTTGGGGCATAGTGACGCATATGTCAATATTGCAGGCGGGTTAAAGGTAACAGAGCCGGCAATTGATCTGGGAATTGTTTTGGCAGTCATTTCCAGCTTTCGCAACAAACCTGTATTAGAAGATTCCATAGTATTTGGAGAGGTTGGATTAAGCGGAGAAATCAGGGGCGTTTCTATGGCTGAAAAAAGAGTACTGGAGGCAAAGCGTCTCGGGTTTAAAACATGTATTCTTCCAAAAACAAATGCAGATACAATAAAGGGAGTAGATGGAATCAAATTATATGGAGTAGAGAATGTTTCGCAAATTCTGGATTTCGTTTCGTAAAAGGGAATGTACAAAGAGGGCAAAAAGTTCAGTATTATAGAGAAATTGTCACAAAGAGTAATATAATGTTAACTTGAAGCAATATAATTGTAGATAAAATGATCTGCAATCAATATAATACAATTATGTCTAATGCGAGTTAGACTTGCTAATTAGCAATTCCGGAAGAATTCCCCTTTTACACAAACAGAAGTCCCAAGGTGCGAACCTTGGGACTTTTGTTTGTATAAAATTAATCAATTCGTTAAACTATATAATAGGCATGATTGGTTGGAGGAAGAAGATTGCAATGAGTAAAGCTTTAAAGATAATAATTCGGGTTGTTTCATTTCTTACAGTATTTATATTGCTTTTTCTAGCTATTTCGAAAGTATTTATTCCGAAATGGCTGGAAGACGGCAAATGGGAGCCAATTAGTAAAATTATAGATGGGTTTTATGCACAGGCAGACAATACTATTGATGTTCTGTATCTGGGAACAAGCAATACTTTTTATGATATCAATCCTCTTGTTATAGAAGAAAATTATGATATGGCAGGTTATGTACTTGGAAGTGGAGAGCAAAGGCTTTGGACAACTGCTTATTATTTAAGGGAAGCACTTAAAACACAGTCACCGAAAATTGTTGTTTTAGATTCGCTTGGTTTCTTTTACGAGGAAAACGGAGAGGAAGAGCAGAATCGGAAGGCATTTGATTATATGAAATTTGGCAGTGATAAATTAGCAACTGTTGAAAAAGAAGCGGCAGGAGATGAGGAGCTACTTACCTATGCATTTCCTTTCCTTCGATACCATTCCAGATATGGTGAATTAACAAAAGAAGATTTTTTGTATCCGGTGTCGGATAAGCAGTTTCAAAATAGAGGTTATGTGTATTCCAATCAGACAGCGAAGGGACTTCCTGAATTTAATATGAATAAGGTAATACACGAAGGGATTCAAATAGGACCAAGGGCCATCGAAGCATTTGATGAAATAGAGGAGCTGTGCAGACAACATCATATAACATTAATACTCGTAAAAACCCCTAATATTGAATGGGGTATTCATGAACATAACATAGTATCTGAATTTGCAAGGAAGAGACAGATTACCTTTTATGACTACAATGAGTTTATGCATGAGATTGGGATTTCTGAAACAGACTC
>CAYPIB010000090.1:0-11108 GCA_964410675.1 uncultured Roseburia sp. | reverse complement strand
AGATTATCACCTATAGCCCTGTGTACCAAGACTGCTGCCACAGAGGAGTCTACTCCTCCCGACATGCCAACTACTACTTTTTCTTTCTTAAACACCATTAATATTCTTCTTCCTGCTCCTCATCGTGTATATCCGACTTTGGCTTGCTTAATCCTTCAATGGTAATATCATGCTTCTCGGCATAATCCCACAGCGCTGCGTGTATTGCTTCCTCAGCCAGCAGGGAGCAATGTACCTTAACCGGCGGCAATCCATCAAGTGCCTGCATCACTGCCTGATTTGTCACCTGCATTGCCTCGGTAATATTTTTCCCTTTCACAAGCTCTGTTGCCATCGAACTTGTTGCAACTGCTGCACCACAGCCAAAGGTCTTAAACTTTACATCCTGTATAATCTGGTTTTCATCAATATCCAGATAGATTCTCATGATATCACCGCATCTTGCATTGCCTACCGTTCCGACACCACTTGCATTTTCTATTTCTCCCACATTTCTTGGGTTTTCGAAATGATCCATTACTTTTTCTGAATACATTTTTATCTCCTCCATTCTAGCATGATTTTTTATTATTTTCCATCCAAACCGCTAAAAATCTACACATTAATATTTATTTTAATTTCTCTTTTGCGACAAAATCTTCGTAAAGCGGCGACATCTCTCTAAGTCCTTTTACAAGTCTTTTTAGTTCATCAATAACGAAGTCAATTTCTTCGATTGTATTTTCTTCACTGACTGTTATTCTAAGTGAACCATGAGCAATTTCATGAGGCAGACCAATGGCCAAAAGCACATGTGATGGGTCAAGAGAGCCTGATGTACATGCCGATCCGCTTGAAGCACAAACTCCAACAGAATCAAGTTTAATCAGCATGGACTCACCTTCGATAAAGCGAAAGCTATAGTTAACATTATTCGTAAGACGCTTTACCCTGTCCCCGTTCAATCGGCAGTAAGGAATTTCTTTCTCAATTCTTTTTATAATATGCTCCCTTAATGCTGTTTCTTTCTCGCTTCGTTCCTGCATATTAGCAAAGGCCAATTCTACTGCCTTACCTAAACCAACAATTCCCGTTACATTCTCTGTTCCTGCTCTTCTTGCCCGCTCCTGAGCACCGCCATGAATAAAGGAACGGCTTTTTATTCCTGTTTTAATATATAAAAATCCCACGCCTTTGGGACCATGTAATTTGTGACCGCTTGCACTCAGCATATCAATACCATATTCCTTAACGTCAATCGGTACATGTCCATATGCCTGCACCGCATCGGTATGAAATAAAATATGATTCTCGTGAGCCAGTTTCCCTATTTCCTTAATTGGCTGAATTGTGCCAATCTCATTATTCGCAAACATTACGGAAATCAGTATCGTATCAGGACGAATTGTTTCTTTTAATTGATCCATTTTTATAATACCATTTTCATCGACATCTACATAAGAGATTTCATATCCTCGCTTTTCTAAATAGGCACAAGTATGCAAAATTGCATGATGCTCAATTGTAGTTGTGATAATATGCCTTCCTTTGTCCGCATATGCTTCAGCCGTTGCAATGAGAGCCCAATTATCCGACTCTGAGCCGCCTGCCGTAAAGTAAATTTCATTATTCTTTGCTTTTAATGAATCCGCAATTCTCTCCCGCGTCTGACTAACTGCTTTTCTTGCACTTTCTGAAAAGGAATAAATACTGCTTGGATTTCCATAATTTTCACTAAAGTAAGGCAGCATTGCCTCTACAACTTCCGGAGCGGTCTTTGTTGTTGCCGCATTATCTAAATAAATATATTTTTTCATAGTAGCTCCTCTCTACGTTTTCTTTTTTTAGTTTAGTTTTTCTCCTCAATTCCTAGTGATTCACTCTGAATATAAAAATAATAGCACCAAGGTAATGTTCTGTCAATCAAAAAACTTACATATATTGGTTAATAACTCTCTGTCTAAGGGAAAACTATGTTTAAAAAATATCCTCTCATAACCGGCACACTTATTTTAACGGCAACCGGAATCCTAAGCCGGATTATCGGCTTTTTTTATCGTATTTTCTTATCGCAGACAATTGGCGAAGAAGGAATGGGAATTTATCAGCTTATTGCACCGGTTATGGTTCTTAGTTTTTCCTTAACTGCGGCTGGTATACAAACTGCCATATCAAAATTTGCAGCTCCCGAGCCAAGTACTAAAAATTACGGCCATTCTGTACGGATTTTGCTTTCTGGTCTTGCAATTTCACTCACTTTATCATGCTTTGCTTCTTATATTCTCTATACAGAAGCAAGTTTTATTGCAAAAAATCTCCTTTTAGAAGCTCGCTGCCAGCCGCTTGTACGCATTTACGCACTTTCTTTGCCCTTTGGAGCAATCCATTCCTGTATTAACGGATACTATTATGGAATAAAGAAAACTGCAATTCCAGCGATTTCTCAGCTCTTAGAACAAAGCGCCCGGGTACTGAGTGTTTATTGCATTTTTGCCTATTGTAAAAGTCATTCTTTAGAAACTACAATTTCAATTTCTGTCATCGGAATTGTTATCGGTGAAATTCTATCGATGGGGTTATCAGCAATCGCAGTCTTGCTGCGTTTTCATAAACTTGGACTTTTTGCATCCTATTGTAATAGTCACAACCTTTCCTTGGCCCCAGCCAAACACCCGGGACTTTTTAAAACCGGACGAGATATTCTTGGTATGGCAATTCCGCTTTCCGGCAACAGGCTGATTATTAATCTTTTACAGAGTGTTGAGGCTGTTTACATTCCCAATAAATTAATGGTTTTTGGCTTAAGTAATTCCGATGTTCTCCGCATCTACGGTGTATTAACCGGCATGGTATTGCCATTAATACTATTTCCTACGGCGCTTACCGGCTCTATTGCCGTCCTTTTACTCCCCTATGTCTCGGAAGCACAGGCCTCGAATAATTACAAAAAAATCTCTCAGGCACTTTCAAAATGCTTATACTTTTGCCTCGGAATCGGTTTTTTATGCGGTATTTTTTTCTTTTTGTTCGGTAATGTTTTAGGAGAATATTTATTTGACAGCGAAATGGCCGGCACCTTTATTCGAACGATTAGCTTTATTTGTCCATTCCTTTATTTAAGAAATATACTAATGAGTGTTGTACATGGATTAGGACAGACAGGACGCTCCTTTATATTCCAAATTATCGGTAACTCCTGTAAACTTGCCTTTGTATTTTTGGCAATCCCCGTCTTTGGCATTAACGGTTATCTTTGGGGACTGCTTGTCAGTGAACTGCTTTTCTGTGCCTTATATATAACCTCTTTGCGGAAGTACATATTAGTAAAATAGTTTGTTATATCATTTCTTTTATTGCATCTCACAATTATATATACTATAATAAGCATGTTTGCAGTTTAGAAATATCACTAACGAAATACCACTTCAACCTATTAGATGGTATACGATACAAGAAAGGATAATATAATCATGGGATTTGATTTTATAAAAAAACTGCCGGTTCCGGAAGAAATACGGGAAAAATATCCGGTTCCTGCCCATTTAGCTGCTTTAAAAAAAGAACGAGATAATGAAATCCGCGATGTCTTTACCGGAAAATCCAAGAAATTTCTAGTCATCATCGGTCCTTGCAGTGCCGATAACGAAGAAGCTGTTTGTGATTATGTCACAAGACTTGCTAAGGTAAATGAAAAGGTAAAAGATAAACTAATATTAATACCAAGGATTTATACGAATAAGCCCCGCACAACCGGAGAAGGCTACAAAGGCATGCTTCATCAGCCTGACCCGGAAAAAAAACCAGACTTTTTACAGGGATTGATTGCGATGAGAAAAATGCACATCCGCGCAATTGCCGAGTCCGGCCTAACCGCTGCTGATGAAATGCTTTATCCTGAAAACTGGCTTTACGTAAATGATATTTTATCTTATGTCGCAATCGGCGCACGCTCTGTCGAGGATCAGCAGCATCGTCTGACTGTCAGCGGATTTGATGTGCCTGCCGGCATGAAAAATCCTACCTCAGGTGATTTAACCGTAATGCTGAACTCTGTTTATGCAGCCCAGCAGTCACACTCTTTTATATACCGTAACTGGGAAGTTAACACATCAGGTAATGAACTTGCGCACACAATTTTACGCGGCTCCGTAAATCAATACGGGCATAGTTTTCCGAATTATCATTACGAGGATTTGAGCCGCCTCATCAAAATGTACAACCAATTAGATTTACTGAATCCGGCAGCAATTATTGATTCTAATCATAATAATTCTAATAAGCATTTTGAACAGCAGACAAGAATTGTAAAAGAAGTGATGCATTCAAGAAAACTGAATAAAGATATTCATGAATTCGTAAAAGGTGTTATGATTGAAAGCTATATTGTGGAAGGTAACCAGAAAATCGGCGAGGGCATTTATGGAAAGTCTATTACAGATGCCTGTCTTGGATGGGAAGACAGCGAAAAACTAATTTATGATATTGCTGAATATGATTAAATAAAAAACGCAGTACATTGAAATGTACTGCGTTTTACTATCTTCTTGGATGTGCTTTCGCATAAACTTCCCGGATTCGGTTATGATTCAAATTAGCATAAATCTGTGTCGTCGAAATATCCGAATGACCAAGCATTTCCTGCACGCTTCGTAAATCAGCTCCATTTTCCACAAGATGTGCGGCAAAGGAATGCCGCAGCGTATGCGGTGTAATATCGGCTGTAATATCAGCTTTTTTAGCATAATGTTTAATCAGTTTCCAAAAACCCTGCCTGCTCATTGGCTTACCGGAGCAATTGGCAAATAAAATATCCGATGCCTTATCTTCTACTATAATTTCTCTGGCATTTTCAATATAGTTAATTAAAGCCTCCTTCGCAGCATTTCCAAACGGAATGACTCTTTCCTTATGCGCATCGCTGCATAAAATAAATCCCACCTGTAAATTTACATTGCTGATTTGAAGGGTAATTAATTCTGTCACCCGGATTCCTGTCGCATAAAGAAGCTCCAGCATTGCCTTATCTCTAATCTCTTTCGGTGTTGCACTTCTTGGCTGTTCTAATAGCCTGACTACATCTTCCATTGATAAAATATCCGGTATTTTTTTCTCGATTTTAGGCGCTTTTAAGCTTAAAGATACATCTTTTTTCGTTATTCCCTCATTGTGTAAATAATGAAAAAACGCCTTAATAGATGCTACATTTCTTGAAACTGTAGCATTCGCAAATTTTTTCTTCTCTAAATACAAAACATAAGAACTCAAATCTTCACTTGCAATTCTTGTTACATCAGTCAGGCCCTTCTCATTGAAATATAAATATACCTTCTTTAAATCCCTTTTGTAAGATTGTTCTGTATTGGCAGAAGTTTTCTTAATGTTATGTAAATATGAAATAAACCGCTGTATTTCTTTTTCCATAAAGCGAAAACCCTTCCCATCACTCAATTCTTTCTTGACCCCAAACACCGTCTACGCACTATTATAATAAGTATTTTGCAGAAAATCAAATAGTATTTTCCTATTATTCGTGCGCATTTTTTATTATTTTAGATTAAATCGCAATATCTTGTCAATTCATTTTTTCATTTGCACTACATGTAGTAAAACTTCAAATAAAATTCCTTAAAAATTTTCTCATTAAATATGGATTGACATAACTTTCAATGAAAATACCAATTATGACAACTCCAATCAAGGCAATAAATATAATAAGCATTTTGACTAATTGCTTCTTTTTAAATCCCTCGTTTCTTTGCAGATAACTCTCAAACCCTTTCTGCCTTGCCAGCTTTCCGGGATAATATAAGAGCATACATAAAATTCTAAAAATTTGTAACATCGCAAAATAGGCCGGAACATAAATAAATACTTGCGGAATTAAGGTAATTAGAAAAATAAGTATTCCTTTTACTCCGTATTTCAGTGTTACAACACCTAGTAAAACACCGAGACTAAATCCGAACCACGCTACAAATAAGTACATAATAACAATTCCAATTGCAGTCGTTGACATGAGCAGTAAAAAAATAACGACACTCATACGTCTTTGAAGCAAAAATGCAAAATACTGCTTGCTGTGAAAAGACGTATAAGAAATTCTATTTAATAAATCCTCACCAAAAAACAGTGAGTCATCGAAAAAATAATCTGCCTTTAAGTAAACCCAAATAACTCCTGCAAAAAAGCCAACTAAAAAAAAGAGAAGCCAGCCACTGGGAGCTTCTCTTTTTTGAGTTTTGTAAAGGTCTAAACTTCTTTTCTTAGTAAAATAGCGCATCTGTTTTCCCCTTTTCATTCTTTCAAGCAACTCCGCTTTCACAATATATGAGGACAATGCATAAAATAGAAACACTATTTACAATATTTATTTTTGTATGCCATGATTGAAGCTATCGTCTTAGAATCTTCAATTTCACCGGAATAAACCATTTCACAAAGTTCGTCGACCGTATAAGGCTTTACACTGACAAACTCATCTTCATCCAGGTTCTGCACAGATTTTGTTAAGTTACGAGCCACGTAAACCTCAATAACCTCATTACAAAAGGCTACTGTCGTTCGAATTCTAATAAGAAATTCCATGTCCGTTTTTTCAGTCTTATATCCTGTTTCTTCTTCCAGTTCCCGATGACTGCAGTCAATAAACGGCTCTTCCTTTGATTCTAAACCGCCAGCCGGTATTTCTAACGTATAACGGTCCAGGGCATTGCGGTATTGACGTACCATTAATATTCTTCCGTCATCCATTACCGGCACAACTGCCGCTGCACCTTTATGATCGATAAAATCCCAATGTACTATATTTCCATTCGGTACTAACACCGTGTCTTGGTAAAAATTAACAATAGCACCTTTGTATTTTAATTCTCTTTCTAATCGTTTAAACTCTCCCAGCATACTAACTCCTTCTTACAGGCTTTTTAACAGTTCTTCAATTCTATCCAAACCTTTTTCGATTTGCTCCATGCTGATTGCATAGGAAAGACGGATATGGTTAGGAAAACCAAAGTCTGCACATGGTACAGCTGCTGTTTTGTAATCACCGAGTAAAATCTCTGCAAACTTGGAGGCATCGCCAATTACTTCACCTTTATATTTTTTTAAAGCAGCTTCCGTCACATCAATAAATACATAAAATGCGCCCTGAGGTTCAATAATATCTACAAATGGCATTTTGCTTACTCTGTTAAACATATACTCCCTTCGCTTATCAAACTCAGCTCTCATCGTCTCAACTGCATCCTGAGGGCCATTTAAGGCCTCTAGAGCTGCCTTCTGTGCAATCGAGTTCGGGTTACTCGTCGCATGAGATTGAATGGAGCCCATCAGCTTTGCAATCTCTGCTGTAGATCCAGTATAGCCCACTCTCCAGCCTGTCATCGCATAACTTTTAGAAAGTCCGCTGCATGTAATGGTTCTTTTAAATATTTCTTCTCCTAAAGAACCGATGCTCACATGCTTTACATTGCCATAGACTAAGTGCTCATACATTTCATCCGCAACGACATAAATATCGTTTTTAACAACAACGTCAGCGATTGCTTGTAACTCCTCTTTTGAGTAGATCACACCGGTCGGATTGCTTGGAGAATTTATAATTAGTGCTTTTGTTTTTGAGGTAACTGCCTGCTGAATCTGATCGGCAGTAACTTTATAAGCATTTTCTTTGGATCCTTCAATGATGACAGGTACACCGTCAGATAATTTTACCATTTCCGGATAACTCAGCCAATATGGTGCCGGAATAATAACTTCATCACCAGTGTTTAAAATTGCATCAAAAACGTTAGAAAGAGAATGCTTTCCGCCATTACTAATGACAATTTGGTTTGGTGCATAATCAAGTCCGTTAAATTCTTTGAACTTTTTGCATATAGCCTGTTTCAGCTCATTTGTGCCGGATGCCGGCGTATATTTCGTAAACCCTTCATTAATTGCCTTAATTGCTGCTTCACACACGTTAGCAGGGGTATTAAAGTCTGGTTCACCTGCACCGAACCCAACAACATCAATTCCATTTTCTTTCATTTCTTTCGCCTTTGCAGTAATCGCTAAAGTTGAGGATGGCTTAACAGCCTTTGCTTTTTTAGATAATTCAAGTGACATGATTTTCTTCCCTTTCTTTTTAAGCTAATTTTACTTCTATAACATATCATTCTATTTCAAAAGCGTTACAGATGTAACAATTACCCTATTGGATAATTGTATACAATTATACTTCTCGACTATTCTACTATATAAAATAAAATATAGCAAGATTAATTTCTAAGAAAGATTCTGCAAAGCAGAATCTCGCGCCGAGCGCGGCCGCTTCGCGCGAGTGTGTATCCCCCGGAGGGTTTTTATATCACCGGAAAGTATTCTTTCCGGTGATATAAAAAACAGCTTGTATCACTTTTAGACACAAGCTGTTTATTTCAATTCAATTGGTATATCATATTATTTCTTATTTCGCATAATCTGTAACACGGGATTCTCTGATTAAATTTACTTTAATTTGTCCCGGGTATTCCAGTTCTGCTTCAATTTGTTTTGAAATGTCACGAGCTAACAGCACCATATCAGCATCTGATATATGCTCTGGAACTACCATAACACGAACTTCTCTACCTGCCTGAATTGCAAAAGATTTATCTACGCCTTTGAAATTGTTGGTTATATCTTCTAATTGTCTTAATCTTGTTGTATATGTTTCTAACGTTTCTCTTCTTGCGCCCGGTCTTGCTGCGGAAATTGTATCAGAAGCTTGTACAATACACGCAATCAGAGACTGAGGCTCAACATCTCCATGATGAGACTCTACTGAATTAACAACAATTGGTGTTTCTTTGTATTTCTTACATAATTCAGCTCCCAGTTGAATGTGGGAACCTTCCATTTCGTGGTCAACAGCTTTGCCAATATCATGCAGCAAGCCTGCTCTCTTTGCCATACGGACGTCTAATCCCATTTCTGCCGCTAACAAGCCGGACAGCTGGGCAACTTCAATAGAATGCTTTAACGCATTTTGACCATAACTGGTACGAAACTTCATTTTGCCAAGTAGTCTGACCAGTTCTGGATGAATACCATGTACCCCTACCTCTAATGTAGCCGATTCACCTTCTTCTCTAATCATTACTTCTACTTCTTTTTGTGCCTTTTCGACCATTTCTTCAATTCTAGCCGGATGAATACGCCCGTCTACAATTAATTTCTCCAAGGCAATTCTTGCAACTTCACGTCTAATTGGATCAAAACCAGATAAAATAACTGCTTCTGGTGTATCATCAATAATTAAATCCACGCCTGTCATTGTTTCCAGAGTACGGATATTTCTTCCCTCTCTACCAATAATACGGCCTTTCATTTCATCATTTGGAAGTTGAACAACAGAAATTGTAGTCTCTGACACATGGTCAGCTGCACATTTTTGAATGGCATTCACTACATATTCTTTTGCTTTCTTGTCTGCTTCTTCTTTGGCTCTGCTCTCCATCTCTTTAATCATGACAGCAGATTCATGTTTTACTTCATCTTCAACAATTTTCAATAAATATTCTTTTGCTTGTTCAGAGGTTAAGCCTGAAATTCGCTCTAGTTCCTGTACTCGTTGTTCATTGAGATTTTCAATTTCTGCCTTTTGTTTCGCTAATGCCTGTTCTTTAGAAGCTAAATTTGCTTCTTTTTTCTCCATTGCATCTGCTTTCTTGTCAATATTCTCTTCCTTCTGCTGGATTCTTCTTTCATAACGTTGTACTTCTGCTCTACGTTCCTTAATTTCCTTGTCTAATTCATTTTTAGTACGAATAGACTCTTCTTTTACTTCGAGCAATCCTTCACGCTTTTTGGTTTCTGCAGTTCTAAGGGCTTCGTCAATAATTTCCCTAGCCTTTTGGTCTGCATTCCCTAATTTACCCTCTACTATCTTTTTCTGATAGAAAACGGCAACAATCGCAGTTACTGGAATCGAAAACACAAGTGTTATTAAAACCGCAATAACAATTTCCGACATGTACAGGAGCACCTCCTTTATTAAATTTTCATTGTGCAAATATTAAATAGAATGTATGTATTAGAACATTCTAAAACGCAATTTTACAACATTTTTATTTTAAACTGAAAAGCATGTTATGTCAAGTAAAAGTAAGTATTCATTACTTGATTTATGATATCATATGAAAATCCTTTTCGGTAAAGCGCAGCTATAAGCTTTTGTTTTTGCTTAAAATCACACTCTTTTGGATTAAAATTTTTCTTTTTAAGAAAATCCTTAATCAGCTTCTCCTCATCCAATAAAATGCCTTCCTCACGGCATTCCATAAAAGCCCGTTCAATTGTTTCTTTTAAAACACCTTTATCATATAATTTAAAAGAAATCTGCTTTTGACTTGTTGTCGTAGAATAACATCTTATGAACTCTTTTGCATATTTTAAATCATCGATATAGCCATAAGACTTTATATATTCCACTGCCTTGTGTATCACAACTGGCGGGTAACAGCCGTCTGATAATTTCCGATTGATGCCCTGTTCCGTGTAGCTTCGAGACTTTAGTAAATTCATAGCCCTAAGCTTTGCCCTTTTTACTAAAACTTCATTTACAATTGTATTATAATCCAGCTCACTCATCGGCTTATTTATTTTTATGTTATACGTAGAAAGCTCGCCTTTATACAAAGCAAAAGCGAGCTCTCCATCCAAGTAAATTTTTACCTTCTTTTTGTTAAATTCTATAATATCTGTTACATTCATCGTTAATAACCTTATTATTTTTCAGCTGACTTTTTAGCAGTTTCCTTTTTTGTATCAGTCTTTTTAGCGGTTTCCTTTTTGATATCTAACTCAAAGTGTGTCCTTACTTTCAGTGTGATTTCTTCAAGAATCTGTGGATTATCTTTTAAAAACTGTTTTGCATTTTCACGTCCCTGACCAATTTTGTTGCCGCCATACGAGTACCAGGCTCCGCTTTTATTAATAATATCTATACTTGCAGCCAAGTCTAAGACATCGCCCTGTGTCGAAATACCTTCTCCAAACATAATATCAAATTCTGCTTCTTTAAATGGAGGTGCAATTTTATTTTTAACAACTTTGACTCTTGTCCGGTTTCCTACGATTTCTCCACCCTGTTTTAAAGACTCTAT
>CAYPIB010000089.1:6530-11211 GCA_964410675.1 uncultured Roseburia sp. | reverse complement strand
GTCTTGCCGGAACACATGCAAGAGATAAGGATGCTGTTGTAGCAGTCATGTGTTTATGTGAGGCGGCGGCATATTGCAAAAAGCATGGCATTACACTTTGGGATCAAATGCTTAAATTATATGAACAGTTTGGCTATTATAAAGAAGGGCTTCATACCGTAACATTAAAAGGAATTGCCGGTCAGGAACAGATTGGAAAGATTATGGAGAGCTTAAGGACAAGCAGCATTAAAGAATTTGGCGAGTTAAAAGTGATTTCAATGAAGGACTTTAATGCCGGCATGACATTTTTTGCAGATGGCAGAAAAAGTAAGTTAACGCTGCCAAAGTCAAATGTATTATATTTTGAACTGGAAAATGACTCTTGGTGCTGTGTGCGTCCTTCCGGTACAGAGCCTAAAATTAAGTTCTATATGGGCGTAAAGGGGTCAGATATGCAGGATAGTGAGAGTAAGCTTCATGCTCTTACAGAAGCAATGCTTAAGAAAATCCCGAACTTTGAAGCATAGGCAGACGAAAATAGAAGACAGGAATAATGAAATGAAAAAATTAATGGAACAGATTATTAAATTTGGAATTGTTGGTGTGATTTGCTTTGGTATTGATTTTGCTATCTTTTCATTTCTAAATTATGGCATCGACACCGGTTACATGATGGCAGCCTTTTGGGGCTTTGTCATATCAGTCATTGTAAACTATCTTTTAAGCATGAAATACGTTTTTGTGCGAAAAGAGGAAATGGACCGAAGAAAAGAATTTATTGTTTTTGTAATTCTTAGTGTCATCGGTTTAGGCTTAAATGAAGTAATTATTTTTGGCTGCGTAGATGGAGTTTATAAAAATTGGATATGGCTGCAAGGCTTGATTACTGTCGGTCTTGCTGAAATGGGTGGAAAAATTGTAGCCACAGGCATTGTTATGGTTTATAATTTTATTACAAGAAAAATATTTCTTGAGAAAAAGACGTTAGGAAGTGAGGAATAATATGGGACAAAAAATGTTATTATTTATCCCGGCATATAATTGTGAAAATCAAATTAAGAGAGTGCTGAATCAACTCGATAATCATGTGCTGGCTTATTTTCAAAAGATACTTGTAGTGAATAACCGCAGTACGGATAATACGGAACAAATAGTTCTTGATTATATAAATGAAAATTCAAATAAACCGGTTAAACTGATGCGCAATACCGAAAATTATGGCTTAGGTGGTTCACAGAAGATGGCATTTCATTATGCTGTTGAGCATGGCTATGATTACGTTTGTATGCTGCATGGTGACGATCAGGGAGATATTCATGATTTTCTGCCGATGCTGCACAGAGAAATTTATCGAAAGCATGATTGTATACTCGGGGCACGTTTTATGCGTGGCTCAAAGCTGGAGGGATATTCAAAATTCCGAACATTCGGTAATATTGTATACAATTTTATTTTTGCGTTTGTGACAAGGCAGCGAATTTATGATTTAGGCTCCGGACTTAATATGTATAGTACAAAGATGCTGAAGGACTGCTTTTTTGAGAAGTTCCCAGATAATTTAATGTTTAATTATGTGATGATTTTAGCATCTCACTATTATAAACATGATATTATATTTTATCCCGTATCATGGCGGGAAGACGATCAGGTTTCTAATGTAAAAATGGTAAATCAGGCGATCAATGTTCTTAAAATGGCTGGGCAATACTTTTTTAAACCGGAAGTAATTAAGCAGGAGTACCGTGAAAAGGTACATGAGAAGTATACGAGCGATGAGATTACCAAATAACGAGAGGAGAAGCCCATGTGGTTATTTGTTCTTATAATGGTATTGGGCTTTTTGGTTGTTCATTTAGCCAAAATGAGCCGTTTATATCTGGTGCTGATGGAGCATAAAATTCCCTTTGGAACATTTTTGCTGCTATATTTTAAGACAACCTTTATAAATCTCATAATACCTTTTAAACTTGGTGAAATTTATCGGTTTTATTGTATTAAAAAAGAAACTAAGGTATGGCAGGTAGGAATTCTGAGTGTGGCAATTGACCGTTTTTTTGATATTGCAGCGTTGTTCGTAGTTTTATTTCCTTTTGATTTATTAGTTGGTCGCAGAGTTACTGCGATAACAGGTGCTTTTTTATTGATTATATTACTTTGTGCAGGAGTTTATGTATCTATTTTACCGACTTACACATATTTAAATCGATATATTATTACCAAAAAAAGTTCCAAACGAGCCCTGACAGTGTTAAAGGGACTTGATATCATAAAAGACTGGTATGAATTTATGAGAAATCTTATTGCAGGCAGATTTGCGCTTATTTTGGCAACGTCCTTTGTCGGCTGGGTTTGTGAAGCAGGGGTTTTGAAGCTTCTTGCCGATTTTCTAAAAATTCCGTTTGGGGCCGGTGATTTTTCAGGCTATATCAGCAATATTTTCCTAGGCGGAGAAAATGAGGTGGCAAATACGTATACGTTGTATAGTGCAGTTATTTTTCTTGCTCTTGCTGTTTTGGCTCAGATTATTTACTGGGTACGAATGGCTGGAAGAAAAAAGAAAATTGAGGGATACGATGAATAGACTATTAGTAATTTATGATGACAGTATGAAACCAAATAAAGAAGTAGGTACCATTACCGGTGATAAGTCTTATGGGGATACTATTTTTAAAAGAATTCCGCTTCACAGCCGTATCGAAGCTGAAATCAGAAACAATAAAAAAGTATTCGAAGTTTTGACTTATACAGATGCTTCCGATAAGGAGCAGATATTAAAAATCTGCACTGGATTAGAAGAGAATATTTCCATTATCCATCTCTACTCTAATTATGGACTGCTAAGCACAAAAGATTTTGCGGTGTTACTGGAAAAAGCAGAGTATATTAATGGTAATTATAGTGCCGTTTGTGATGGTAAAACGGCAATGGCAATCATCGATGGTACAAGCACATATGCAGAAGTCTTTGAATCCTTAGTGAATAGAAGCTTTGAAGCCGAGCCAATAGAAACGAATGCGTTTATGGATTTATCAAAGCCTAACAATTTTTTGACATTCATAACAAGTGGTTTTGATGCTAGATTTTTTAATGCACTGCTTGGAGATGAGTATACGGTTACAAAAAGATCGACAAAAATTGCGAAAATTAAATCTGAATATAACTTTTACTATTTACTGCCTGATCATATGAAAATGTGGTTTGTCATGCCTTTTGATTATAAGGAAAATAGTGAAGCGGCTTCCTATACAATGGAACGATTCCATATGACTGATATCGCCATCCGCTTTGTACATGGGGCGGTTTCGGTATCAGAACTTAAAGATATACTGGAAAAACTGTTTTATTTTATTAGCATTCGCGGCAAAAAGGCAGTAGAAAGCGATAAGGCAAAGGAAATAGCCAAAAGCTTATATATTGAAAAGCTGATGGAGCGAATGTCAGAATTAAAGAAGCTGAAGCAATACGATCAATTCAACCAGCTTTTGGCTATGGGTACAAAATACAACAACCTAGATGAAGTAGTGGCACGTTATATGAGTCTTTATGAACGGGTGAAAAGAAAAGATAAGGAATATGGCAGTCTTGTTATTGGGCATGGGGACTTATGCTTTTCCAATATTCTTTATAATCGGGAAGCCGGTATTTTAAAATTGATTGATCCAAAGGGGGCTTTAGTGGAGCACGAGCTCTATACCGATCCTTACTATGATTTGGCGAAGCTGTCTCATTCTATTTGCGGCTGCTATGATTTTTTTAATAGCGGACTCTATGATATTTCTATGGATAGAGATATGAAAATAACTCTTACGATTGATGCGGATGCAGAAAAGTATAAAGAACTTTTTAAAGAGTATTTGATAAAAAATGGGTATCGATATGATTTAGTACGTTTATATGAAGCAAGTTTGTTTCTATCGATGCTGCCGTACCATATGGATCAGCCCGGTAAAGTATTTGGTTTTATTTTGAATGCGATAACTATATTAGATGAGGTAGAACAATGTATAATGGAGTAACTTTTTGTTTTGATATTGATGGAACACTATGTCCGATAAAAAAGAAGGAAGAAGAATATATTGATTTAGTTCCTTTTCCTGAAATGCTTGAAAAGCTTAACGAATATAAAGAAGGCGGAGCTAAGATTGTACTTTTTACGGCAAGAAATATGAACAGTTATGGCGGCAATATCGGATTAATTAATGCCAATACTGCTAAAGTTTTGCTTGCGTGGCTTGATAAGTGGGAAATTCCTTATGATGAAATTATTTATGGTAAGCCATGGCCGGGACATAAAGGCTTCTATGTCGATGATAGAACGGTGCGTCCGGATGAGTTTTTAAAATATAATTTGGATGAACTGGATGAAATCTGTAAAAAGAGCCGATGCAATCCAAAAGAAGATTAAAACAGGTGGATTTTTAGTTATGAAAAAATGGGTGATGGCATTAAGCCTGGTTGTGCTCGTTCTATTTTCAGGCTTTAGTATAAAATATTTAGATAAAAGCACGATGAAAATACAGGTTCTTACACAAAAGAAGGCAGAAAAAATCACATCTAATTTGTCAGAAGCAGAAGAAACCGGCACATTACTTGAAAGCAAGGTGCTGTTGACTTTTGAAGATGAGGCACTTGCGTATGATGAGGCTAGCAATACTTTTTTTCTGCCGCTCAGTATGCAGACAGATAATTGGGAAAAGGG
>CAYPIB010000089.1:0-6520 GCA_964410675.1 uncultured Roseburia sp. | reverse complement strand
GGGAGTTTTTCAACGACGAGTGAAGCATTTGCTCCGTTTTTTTTAATTGATTTTGTACAGGAGAATAAGCTTTCACTCATGGCAGAAAATACAATAATACCACTATATCTTGTTGGTGATGGCAGTTATTTTACGGTGAATTTAAAAATAACAGGTGTTTCCATTGCGAGTTTTCACGCAAGTGAAGAAAAACTGGAGGACGGATCTCCTTTATTTGAGCTCGTGGTATATGATAATGAAGGAAACTATCTAGTGGAAAGAGACTTTGTAAAAAGGTGTTATACGGCAAGCAGACAACGTGGCAATACCAGTTTGAATTATGAAAAAAAGAGTCTTAGGCTCAATCTTTATGAACAAAAAAAGTCTGTCTTTAAAAAAGCAAACCGTGACTTTTTAGGAATGCGGGATGATAATGACTGGATTTTAAATGCACTCTATGCGGATGGGTCCAAAATTAAGGATAAGCTTGCCAATGATTTGTGGGAACAGACGGGGGCTTTAAATAATCCCTATAACAAAATGTTTGGCAGTCATTTAGAATATGTTGAAGTTTTTATTAACAATGCCTATCAGGGGATTTATGGTCTGATGTATCCCATTGATCGAAAACAGCTCGGCATGGACAGTGTTTCCTCTCAGCTTGCAAAAGGAGAAACAGTTATTGAGCGTATTTATAAAAAGAAATATTCAGCCGACTGGAATGAAAGTGATTTTACCGGTGCGCTTCCGGATGTGGATATGCCGGATTATCGCGGAGGCTTTTACTTAAAGGGTGATACCATACTTGTAAATGAAGAAGAATGGGAGCCGCTTCGTGAGCTGGCGGCATGTATGGAAAGTGATGATACTACATTCACAGAGCAGATTACTAAAATCATAGACCAAAGCAATACGCTCGATAATTGGCTTTTCTATCAGGCGATTGGCGGATTTGATAATTATGCTAAAAATGTGTATTATATAGCAAGAAATAAAGGTGACAGTTATTATGGCTATTTTATTCCCTGGGACTTAAATATTTCATTTGGTGATGTGTATGCGGACAATGAATATTATTGTAAAGCAGACAGCAGTGTTGTCAGGGAGCTGATTGGCTGGCAGCCGGCACAGCGGATGATAGACTTGAATGCAGCGGATTCAAGAAAAATAATTACTCTTAAGTGGGAGAACTGGCGAAAGGATATATTCTCAGATAAGGCAGTGTTTGCGTCGATTGATGCACTTGAGAAAACCGTAAAGGAATCAGGAGCATATAAAAGAGAGAAAACACGCTGGCCGGGCGGGCGGTATGAAGAAGATTTTACCGGTATGAAGGAATTTACAAAAGAACGCCTTGCTTATGTGGATGAATATATGGAAGGGCTTTTAAATAAGAAATAAATTATTGCAAGCAAAAGGGGACAGCATGGAAAGGTCAAAGAAACAAAAATACCGGCATGAGCTGAAATATCTTTGCAGCAGGCAGGAGAAATTGATTTTAGAATGCCGTGTCAAAGGCTTGATGCAATTAGACAAGAATGTCGGTGCGAATGAATATTATCATATCCGCAGTGTCTATTTTGATGATTATAATAATACCTGTTACAATATGAATGAAGCAGGGGTGAATAGACGGGCGAAATATCGAATTCGTATTTATAATTACAGTGATGCCAAGATTAACTTAGAAAAAAAAATAAAGTTAAACGGTATGACGCGTAAGTTGTCTGTCCCGCTTACTAGAGAACAGTGTGAAACATTCTTAAAGGGACAATGCCTTTCTCTTTTGGATCAGGATTTTGAAACATATCCGCGGCTTTTGCAGGAATTCTGTCTTCTTGTCAAAAATAAGAGATTTTTGCCAAAAGTAATTGTAATTTATGATCGAAAACCCTATGTTTATAATCAGGGAAATGTTAGACTGACATTGGATGAAAACATTGCATCTTCCGTTGATTTTGAACATTTTTTTGAAAAAAGCATTAGAAAAAGACCGATACTGGAATCCGGAAGACTTTTGATGGAAATTAAATACGATGCTTTTTTTCCGTCATTTTTAAAACAAAACTTACAGCTCGGAAACTTGTCACAGACGACATTTTCAAAATACTATTTATGCCGTAAATACAATTTAAGGCAATAATATTGCAGGAGGAATATTGTGCAGACATTTTCAGATATTTTTAAAAAATCTTTTTTACAAGGAATGAGCGGGAGTAATATTACAACAACAACGATTTTGATTACCTTGGGTGTCACATGCCTGTTGTCATGCTATATTTTCTTAATTTATTATCTGTCAGCAAAAAAAAGCTTTTATTCTAAAAGCTTTAATGTTTCGCTTGCGCTCCTGGCAGTCATTACAGCGGCAATTATTTTGGCGATGCAGTCCAATATTGTAATTTCACTAGGTATGGTCGGTGCTCTCTCCATTGTACGTTTTCGTACGGCAGTAAAAGATCCAAAGGATTTAATGTTTTTATTCTGGTCGATTAGTGTGGGAATTGTCTGTGGTGCCGGCATGTTCCAAATTGCAATCATTACTTCGCTTGTTATTACAGTTGGGCTGTTTGCATTAGAAATGACTCCGGCAGGAAGTGCAGAGGGGCTTTTAGTTATTAATGCAGAAAGCTTGGAGGCGGAAAAAGAGATTTTACCGCTTGTTAAAAAATATAGTAAGCACTCAAAAATTAAATCCAGAAATGTAACAAGAGACAGCCTTGACATCGTAATTGCATGCAAGATAAAAGAAGAAGCAATATTATTAGAGCAGCTTTCTTCTATTGACGGCGTATTTGGGGTGTCCCTTATGGATCACGATGGAGAAGTAACATTATAATGGCGTCAGCCTTTATATTAGGAGGAAAAAATGACTATAGTAATTACAATGGCAGGATTGGGATCAAGATTTAAAAAGGCGGGATTTAATGTTCCGAAGTATATGATTTTAGCACATGGCAAGACTTTATTTGAATGGTCCATGGAAAGCCTTGCAGATTTTGCCAATAAAGACAATGAATATATTTTTATTGTCCGTAAGGAAGATAATGCCTCTGAATTTATACAGAGCACATGCAAAAGCATGAATATTAAACAAGTAAACGTTGTTGAAATAGATTATCTTACCGATGGCCAGGCAACAACGGCAATGCTTGGTGCAAAGCATTGGGATAAAGAAAGCAGCTTGATGATTTATAATATTGATACTTATGTTGAAGCTGGACAAATGCAGGAAAGCCAGATTGCAGGAGACGGGTTTATTCAGTGCTTCCATGCCTCGGGTGATCACTGGAGCTTTGTTAAGCTGGATGAAAATGGAAAAGCAGTGGAAGTAAGAGAAAAACAAAGGATATCTGATAATTGTACACTAGGTGCTTATTATTTTAAAACATGCGGCTTATATGAAGAACTATATCAAGAATATTATACATCGGATGAAAAGCTTGAAAAGGGCGAAAAGTATGTGGCACCACTATATAATTACTTGATTGAAAAGGGTGGGGATGTCCGCATTTCAATTGTGGATTATGATAAAGTGCACGTGCTTGGCACACCTGAAGAGTTAAAAATATTTTTAGACACTTATCAAAAGTAAAAATACCTACCACTATTGTGGAGGGAAGGGAGCCGATATGTTTCTAAAACTTAGAAAACAGTTGAATAAATATGCGGTTCTAGGAGCCTTGTTACACTGGCTCCTTAGCTTTTTTTCAGATAGACTTATTTTCACGTATACCTTGTTTGATTTTTCTAATACGACAGCAATCATAAAAACAATTATGGCATGGGGGAGTAAGATTGTATTTCTATTTATATTAATCGCGCTGTGGCAGTTTTTTTATTGGTTCATAAAAAAAGCAGACAAGGCATATGTACGTTATTCGCTTATTTATTTTGGTATTATGTTTTGTTTGCTGCTTCTTACATGGCCCGGAATTTGGAGAATGGATGAATTTGGTTTATTGTTTGAGGCGCAAAATATTTTCCCGGTATTTTGGCAAAATTATATAACGAGTGTATTTTATATTTTTTCACTAATGCTGCTTCCATTTCCGGCCGGAATTATTATCGTGCAGAATGCATGTATTTCTCTCATGGTAGGAAGTTTATTATATAAATTTGAAAATATTGCTATTTGGCAAAAGCCACTTGGCAAAAAAATCTATTTCGCGTATATTCCGTTTTTGTTTTTTCCGGTATTAGATTCTAATCTCTATCCAATGCGAATGAGTTTATATGCGTTTTTAGAGTTATATTTACTTGCGGAATTAATATTTCACGCATTTCAGGCAAAAAAGGCAGGCAGAAAAACAGAGCAAATGTCTAGAACAGCTTTTTGGAAATGTATTTTTATTTCTGCCATAGTAGTCAGTTGGCGTGCAGAAGCAATCTATTATCTTTTACTTCTGCCATTGTGCTATTTAGTTCTTTACCTTAAAGAAGACGTAAAAATTAAAGTGAGATTTATTATTTACCTCTTTGTTATGAGCGTTATATTGTTAATACCACAGGATATAGGGGAAAAACTGACTTCGTCCAATAATTATGATTTAACCAGTGTACTCCTTCCGATAGTTCCGCTGACAGAGAAAGTATATTCTGAAGCAGTGCTTACTTCCTGGATGCCGATGACTTATGAAGAAGCACTTAATAACAAGGATAGGCCTATTTCAAAATTTATGATTATTGATCAGGTCATTGATGCGAATAAGGCTGTAGCGGCAGCCAGAGTGGGAAAGAGTGGTATTAGCCTATATTGGTCAGATCCAGACTTTGTCAGGAATTATTCCGAAGAGGAATATAAACAATTTAAAAGTGTATATATTAGTCTTATTTTTAAGTATCCCGATGTCTTTTTAAAGGAACGGTGGGAGACTTTACTTACGACAACCGATTTATTAGAAAATACAACTGAAATTTTTGAGCAGGACAATGTACCGAATTATGAAAAATTTCGCATGTTATTTTTAAATAAGCCGATTTCAAACAGCTTAAGAACAAAAACTATATCTATTATCGAATTACGTAATGGAGCAAACTATAATCAAAAGCTTAAAGTATATGATGTAATATATCATTGTGCAATACCACTCATGCTCTCTACTTTAGTACTTGCAGCACTTTTGTTAAAAAGAAAATGGGATTATTCACTTTTATTAGCGGCGCATTTATTAAAAGTACCCTTAATTTTCCTGACAGCACCATCAAGGCTGTTTATGTATTACTATCCAATCTATTTAGTTGGAGTGGTACTTGCCGGTTTTTTGATTATGTATTTTATTTGGAGAAAGCGAAATGGGTAATATTGCAAAAACGCTTGCATTTTGTAAGCGAAATGGGATAAAAAAAACAATTTTGGCAGTTACAGAAAGAATGGATCAAATTCATATTGAACAAATGCAGAAATGGGTTGGGGAATACCGAGGAAATTTTTCTTGGTCGGAGTCATTAGAGAAAGAAGCCCTTGCTCTTTCGTTTCAAAGGCAGAGGGAGCATAGCTTTCCACAAGAATACTTAATTAGTATCCTTGTTCCTGCATATGAAACAAATCCGGTTTTTTTGTATGATATGATAGATTCTGTTTCCGGTCAAAGCTATAAACGAGTAGAATTAATTATTGCCGATGCCAGTAAGAGTGATAAAGTATTTCATGTTATTGATAAATATAAGCAGGATAATCCGGATTTTACATTGAAATATATAGAAGTTCCGGAAAATAAAGGGATTTCTGAAAATACGATGGCAGCTTTAAAGGAAGCCGAGGGTGAATACATTGGCTTACTCGACCATGATGACGTATTAACAAAAGATGCACTTTTTGAGGTGGTGTCTGCTCTTCAAGAAAAAGAATATGATATTTTATATTCCGATGAAGATAAGGGCAATGGTGATATGACAGAATTTTATGAGCCGAATTTCAAACCGGATTTTAATTTGGATTATTTACTTTGTAATAATTATATTTGCCATTTTCTTGTAATGAAGGCAGAGCTGATAAAGGAATTAGGCTTTCGGCACGAGTTTAATGGTGCACAGGATTATGATTTAATCTTGCGAGGGGCAGGAAGGCTTCTTGCTATCGAGAATAATAATAGAAATATGGTAAAACAGCGTATCTGTCATATACCAAAAGTTTTATATCATTGGAGATGTCATGAGGATTCCACGGCTTCTAATACAGAAAGTAAAAGATATGCTTATGAAGCCGGAAAAGCGGCATTGGAAGATTTTGTTGAAAGTGTGGGGCTGAATGTTACTGTTACCCATACGAGTCATCTTGGGTTTTATGAACTTAAGTATCATGTGGATTCAAAATTCAGCGAGTTATTTATAAAGCGCCCCGAGGTTGCAGCTATTTGCGGCAGAGCGGTTAAAAAAGGTACTGTTGTCAGAGGTCCCGTAATATTTATAAAAGAAAAAAGGATTACACTTTTTGAAGGCTTGAAGGCTTCTTATGGCGGATATATGCATCGGGCAAGGATGATTCTGGAAGTAGATGATATGCCAGAGGAGACCGTCATTTGGAATGAAAAATATATCG
>CAYPIB010000088.1:0-11431 GCA_964410675.1 uncultured Roseburia sp. | reverse complement strand
GGTCCAACCGTTGCGCCAAAATAATTAGGATTGTCAAAGTAGGCTTCCACCTTATCATAACCAAGCACTACATCTGCCAGTTCTCCTTTTTGATTGGGAACATATAAATTTACTAAAACAGCACCATAATTCATTATTTCTGCTTTGATACCATTCGTATTTTCTAATGTATAGAGCTTAATGCCTTCTCCTGACCGTGCTTTACCAAAACTTCTTTCTTGTATCATTGTAGTCCCTCCAACTTCTTCATTACAATTCAATACGTCCCTCAAGAGCACGTAACAACGTGACCTCATCAATATATTCCAAGTCTCCGCCAACCGGAACCCCACTGGCAATTCTTGTAACCTTAATTCCTGTAGATTTTATTAACTTACTAATATACATCGCAGTTGTTTCACCTTCAAGACTGGAATTTGTTGCAATAATAACTTCCTTCACTTCACCCTGCAATCTCTGCATCAGTTCCTTTAGTCTAATATCCCCCGGTCCAACACCCAGCATGGGAGATATCGCTCCATGAAGAACATGATATACCCCTTCATATCTTCCTGTCTTTTCATATGCGGCCAAATCTCTTGTATTTTCTATTACCATAATTGTCGAATGGTCTCTCTTTACATTACTACAGATTGGGCAACGCTCCTGATCCGTGAGGGTTAAGCATTCTTTACAATAACGAACATTTTTTTTGGCCTCCAGCATTACATTTGCAAACCGTTCCACACGTTCCTTTGGTAGATTTATAATATGAAACGCCAACCGCTGAGCTGACTTATTTCCGATTCCCGGAAGCGTTGACAACTCATCCATTAGTTTTCTAATATATCCGCTATATAAGTCCATTAGAACGGAAAGCCTCCTCCAAGTCCCAGTCCACCAGTCATTTTAGACATCACTTCCGCATTGGCTTCTTCCGCCATACGAAGTGCTTCATTGACAGCGGCCATGATTAAGTCCTCTAGCATTTCGCTGTCTTCCGGATCTACTGCCTCTTTATCCAATTTTACTTTTGTTACTTCTTTGCTTCCGGTAACAGTTACTTCAACTGCTCCGCCGCCTGCCTTAGCAACAAATTCCTTCGTTTCTAAGTCCTTTTGACTCTCTTCCATTTGACGCTGCATTTTCTGCGCCTGCTTCATTAAATTATTCATGTTACCCGGCATACCGCCACCTGGAAATCCTCCACGCTTTGCCATTTTTATATCCTCCTAAAATAAATACTTGTTATTTTTATTCTTCTGTTTCTTCTATTTCCATGCAGATAATTTTGCTAAGGTCAATATAGGAATGGTTAAATTCTTCGTTACGGGCAATGGACTGTAATTGCACTAAAACGTCTTTCCCTGCCTCATTAGATAAAAGCTTTTCTAATGTCTGCTTGTTTTCTGCATTTTTCATAAAATAATCGGAAGGCAGCCCATCTTCTAATACTAC
Organism: uncultured Roseburia sp.; assembly: GCA_964410675.1. Taxonomy (GTDB): domain Bacteria; phylum Bacillota; class Clostridia; order Lachnospirales; family Lachnospiraceae; genus RGIG3040. Next base: position 9,994 of record CAYPIB010000088.1, on the reverse strand, counting down.
CATAAGACGGTTATCCCCTGCCAGACTTAATTTTGCAGTCTGCAAATATTGTTTCATCGGCGGCAATGCTTTTCCAACAATTACCTGCCACTTACTTACGAGCATTTTAATATCCTCCGGAATTGCTTTTGGCAACGGAGGTCGCTTCTCGGGCATCGCTGCCGGAGTACTGCTTGGCGTCGTTCCTGTCATAGTCATAGCAACAGGCACACCTGCTTCTATTTTCTTTTCTAAGTCACGTACTCGTTCAATTAAACTATCCTCATTTGCTTCCATGCTTGGGCGGCAAACTTTAATCAATGTCATTTCAAGCAAAATCCGCTTTGCGGCTGCATAGCGCATCTGCCCGGAAAGCTCTGAAAATATGCGAATATATCTCATAATTGTATTTTGTTCAAGAAGCTGTGACTCCTCGCGCAATAGTAACATATTTTCGTGTGAGACTTCGATGACTTCCTCGGCATTTTCTGATGTTTTTACAAGCAGAAGATTTCTTAAATACCAAGTCATATCAGAAACAAACTGGGTCAGTTCCCTACCCTGTATTACAATTTCTTCTAACAGAGTAATGCAGCCGATGACTTCCCCATCTATCATATATCTTAACATCTTACTAAAAATACTGCCATCCACCGCACCCAATACGTCAAGGACCATATCATATGTCAGCTTTTCACCAAAATGAAAGGCAATACACTGGTCCAAAAGACTTAACGCATCACGCATTGAGCCATCCGCTGTCTTGGCTACATAACGAAGCGCTTTCTCTTCTACTTCTACTTTCTCTTCTTTCATCAGCTCAGTGAGACGGCTTGTAATAACTTCTATCGAAATACGTTTAAAATCATATCTCTGGCATCTGGATAAAATAGTAATCGGTATCTTATGTACCTCCGTCGTTGCCAAAATAAAAATAGCATACGAAGGCGGTTCCTCCAAGGTTTTAAGCAGTGCATTAAATGCGCCTATGGAGAGCATATGAACCTCGTCAATGATATAGACCTTGTATTTTCCTTCGGCCGGAGAGTAGGAAACCTCATCGACAATTTCACGTATATTATCCACACCATTATTGGAAGCGGCATCAATTTCTATCACATTCATGCTTGCTCCTGCTGCAATTGTCTTACAGCTTTTACATTCTCCGCACGGGCTGCCATCTATGGAATTTTCACAATTGACTGCCTTTGCAAAGATTTTAGCAATTGTTGTTTTACCTGTACCTCTTGTGCCGCAAAACAAATAGGCATGTCCGATACGGTTGGCTTTTATTTGATTTTTAAGTGTTGTTACAATGTGCTCCTGACCTTTTACATCTTGAAATTGTGCAGGTCTGAACTTTCTATATAAAGCTTGATATGACATATTAATCTCCAAAACTAATTCCCAGCATTTTTGCTTCCTGTATAATCGTTGAATCCGGTGAAACCATTTTTAATTTACCTGCCACTTCCTGAAGCGGCACTTTAATAATCTCACGATTCTTGATACCTACCATAAATCCATAGCTGCCTTCTAAAATAAGCTTTCCGGCTTCTGTCCCTAAACGTGATGAAAAAACCCGGTCATATGGACAGGGACTGCCTCCTCTTTGCGTGTGCCCCGGAACTGTAACACGTACATCATAGCCCGATTTTTTCCTGATTAAATCTGCCACTTCATACGATATAGACGGATATGGTGATTCTTCCATTTTCTTTTTATATTCCTTCTTTGGCAGCTTGTCATCTTCTTTGGAAATTGCACCCTCTGCTACTGCTAAAATCGTAAATCGGCTGCCCTTTTTTGTACGTTCATCAATGGCATGAATTACCTTATCTATATCATATGGAATTTCAGGAATCAAAATAATATCCGCACCACTAGCTATTCCTGCATTTAAAGTCAGCCATCCTACTTTATGGCCCATTACCTCTACAATAAATACTCTGCCATGAGAGGCTGCCGTTGTGTGAATATTATCAATTGCTTCCGTTGCAATATTTACCGCACTCTGAAAGCCAAAGGTCATATCAGTGCCCCAAAGGTCATTATCAATGGTTTTAGGAAGAGTTACGATATTTAGTCCCTCTTCTCTTAATAAATTAGCTGTCTTATGGGTGCCGTTTCCACCTAAAATAACAAGGCAGTCAAGCTTAAGCTTATAATAATTCTGCTTCATTGCTTCTACCTTGTCCAGTCCATTTTCATCCGGCTCTCTCATAAGTTTAAAAGGAGTTCTGCTGCTTCCAAGAATCGTTCCGCCCTTTGTTAGAATGCCCGAAAAATCGCTGCTTGTCAGCATCCGAAAATTTCCATAAATAAGACCCCGGTAACCATCTAAGAAACCATAAATCTCAATACCCTTCTCACGGTTAGTAATCGTCTTTACAACACCGCGCATTGCAGCATTAAGTGCCTGGCAATCTCCGCCGCTCGTAAGCATTCCGATTCTCTTCATCTGTTGTCCCCCTTGTTTCTTTATTTTAATTCTTATTATATATTACTTTCCTTTTTCCTACAACTTAAACTTCCAGAAAGTTCTTATATATGGTATACTTTCCATAAAAAAACGGAGGTACATGCATGATTGTATTACAGCCAATCGGAGGCCTGTGTAATCGGATGCGCGCGATTAACTCAGCCTACATGCTTGCAAAAGAACGAGGGGATAAATTGTGTGTTCTTTGGTTTCATAACGAAGAACTCAATTGTCCTTTTGAAAAGCTTTTTTTATCTACCGATAAGATAAAAGTTATTAATATATCTTCTAAGTGGAGTCCGGTTAAACTTTGGTATCAGTTTATTTATGATTTTGTTTCTAATGATGAGATACGTGTGCACAGAGGAGATGGGCTGTTAGACGAAACTTACCGAAGCAGTCTTCCTAAAAATATTTATATCGCTACCGAAGAACATTTTTACCCCTGCCACAGCTATGAGCTTTTTAGACCGGTTCCTGTCATTCTTGCCAAAATTGATAAAATAAGACAACAATTCGGTCCCCATGCTATCGGTGTCCACATCCGCCGCACCGATAATAAACTGGCTATGGAAAAAAGTTCCACTGATGCATTTATCTCTGCAATGAAAAGCGAATTAAAAAATCACCCCGATACTATGTTTTATGTTGCAACAGATGATCTTATGGAAGAAGAAAAGCTCAGAAAACAGTTCCCCGGAAAGATCCTTTCTAATCAAAAGCGCGACTTGTCGAGAAATACGATTACCGGTATTCAGGATGCCTTGTTAGACCTTTATTGTCTCGCAAATACAACGAAGATTATTGGCAGCTATTTCAGCTCCTTTACCGATATTGCCGCAGACATAAATGGGATTACAAAAACGATTGCGGGGCAACAATGATTATGTTATAGTATTGTTGGAATTGTTACAGAATTATTAAAATTATTAACTAAACGAGGAAGGATACTCATAATGAAACGACTTAGTGTATTAGCACTGACTCTATTAACAGCCTCCATGCTGCTTTATGGCTGCGGGAAAAAAGAGGAAATAGTGCCCGAGGAAACAGTAACAGAAGAAACTACTGAAACCGAAACAGAAGAAATATCGGAACCTGCCGAAGAAGGATTTGTAGATGATGAAGAAATTCCTGAAGGTATGGTTCGCAGCCAGCTTACAAATGAATTTGTCGATAAGTCATTCGCTAAAAAACGCCCGATGGCGATTATGATTAATAATGTTGTTCAAGCAATCCCGCATTCTGGTCTTTCACAGGCCGGCGTAATGTATGAGTGCGTTGTCGAAGGCAGCTCTACCCGTTTAATGGCAATATTTGAGGATTGGGAAAACGTTGGAAAAATCGGTCCGGTAAGAAGCTGCCGTGATTACTTTGTTTATTGGGCCTATGAATGGGATGCCATTTATGCTCACTTTGGCGGTCCTAAGCTTTATGTAAAATCTGTATTGGAACGAGAAGAAACTGACAATCTTGATGGAATTTCCTTAGACGGTCTTGCATTCTACCGCACAAAAGACCGTAAAGTACCACATAATGCCTATACAAGCGGCCCCCATTTAATAAAGGGTGTGGAAAAGAAAGATTATTCTACAAAGCACACGGAAAATTATAGAAAAGATCATTTTAACTTTACAAATAACCTTCATCCAAATACCTTAACTCAGTACAGCACTGCTGTCGAAGCTGCTTACATGGCACCGGGATATTTAGTGAATAAACCGTGGTTTGAATACAATGCCGATGATGGTTTATATTATCGATACCAGTTCAAAAAAGCACACACCGATGTCGAAAATGGTCAGCAGCTTGCATATAAAAATGTTATCTTTCAGAATACCTATTATGAAACAAGAGATGCGAAAGGCTATCTTGCTTTTAATGATCATGATGATACAAGAGATGGGTACTATTTTACTAACGGTAAAGCCATTCACATTCGCTGGAAAAAGTCCAGTGACTTTAGCCCTACAGTTTATTATGATGATGATTTAAATGAAATCACCTTAAATCCAGGTAAAACCTTTATATGTATCGTTCAGGATCAGAAATCTGATTTAATCGTAGTGAAGGATGCAAATGATAATATTACCCTTGGCGGTAAAGGAGATGCTTCTAAGGAAATTATTGATACTACAGCAGAAGAATAAACAATAAAAATCAGGATACACCTAGCTCTTAAGGTTGTATCCTGATTTTTTCTTAACAATGCAAAATGCACGACCGAGAGAGGGTACGTGCACTTTGTCTATTTATAAATGTTTAGGTTTACACTTAGTTAGGGGATACCGTTCTTTTGTCAATTGCCTTGGCTAGCATTAAGCTAATGACCATAATACAATGACAAATAAAGATGAGACATAACCACCGATAAGATTGTAGAAAGAATAATAGCAGCATTATGAGTAACTCTAAGGAATAAATTCCTCTTGCAATATTGCCGAATACCTTTTTCTCTTTTTCTAACAGCGGTTTACTCTTAACCGGAACAGGTACCATTTTAAAAAAATATAAAAATAATGGTATTTCTAATACAACTGCATACATCAGAATAGGAACAAGTACTTGTGACTTTATTAATAAGGTTGCAAATAATAAAATGGAATTTGAAATAATGACACATTTACCCGGTGCATCCGCATGGTACCCACCAGAATACTTACGTAATGGGATAAATGCCAGTACAAAAATCAATAACTCCAAATATGTGTGAAATATCGCTGCCATGATGCAAGCTAAGACCAGATTAATACTTAGTTCTATTAATAAGTAATATCCATATGTATATATAGCTGCATCTTCTTTTTTAATTGTGCCGCATTCACACTGCTTTTGTATTATTTTATCAACTTGTTTCTGAATCATTTAGCAGACCTACTTAATCTTACTGTATTTTCTTGCCTCTGCTGGAAATTCTGGCTGATGGTATATCCACATGCAATATGAATTTACATTTGATTTCACTAAAGACAATGCTAACATATTAAAAAAATTAAAAGATTTTAGATTAAGACTTTTTAACTTCATATGTATTTCCTCCCTTGTCTATCATGTGTATTACAATATCGCAATCACTTATAATAAACAAGAGGGTTGGCAAATTTTGCATATTTATGGGCTCTTTTTGCAAATAAACACTATTTTTGTCGATATTTGCGATTATTTTATGCCGGCAAAATTAAAATTGCAGTAAATTTATTATGTATATGACTATGTTGTAAATATCCGCCGTATTTTTCTGCCATTGCTTCTACACTTCCAATCCCAATTCCATGCATATTTTTATCTTTCTTCGTCGTTAATATTTTATCCCCATTTTTTATAATTGCATTTTCATAGTTATTTACAATTTTCATTACCGAAAAACTGCCTTCGTTTTGCATAAACATTCGTATCTTAATCATGCCATCATTACAAATAGTTGCCGCTTCCATAGCATTACTCATTAAGTTACTTATCATTGCGATCATATCAGTATCACTAATTCTATTAAAACGAAATCCTGGTTCAACATAAATATCACACTTAATCTTCTTTTTCTCTGCATGTGACTTATATTCGCTCAGAATTGCATTTAAAAGAGGTTTACTACTAAATTGTATCATCCCGCTTTTCTCAAATTCGACTTGAAGCTCCTGTAAAACTTCTAAAATCTGTTTATTTTGATTTTGGTCTGCCAGCAGAGCAATTACTTTTAAATGATGATTAATATCATGCAGCATTTGGCTATGGCTATTATGCAAAAGTTCCATATTTTCATAATGCTTTAGTTCTAAATCCTGCTTCGCAATTTGTAATTCCTGCTGTTTACTTTTTTGAACAGTTTCACTGTATCGATTAAATGCATAGAAAATTAAGATGTTTCCTGCAATCATAAATATGCTGCAGATAATGAGCATCATTTTTGAAATGGTCATATGTTCGAAATCAATACTGCTGTAAAAGACTGAAACCATCATACCTAAGCTTGCAAAAGATAACATTAAAAACATAAAAAATGTCTTAATATCTAATTTATTGCTCTTCTTAGGGATTTGTTTTAAAATAGAAAATAATATGAAAGTAATAAACTTTATAATTAGTAAATTCATAATATCATATTGATGACTTATTACTTTATTATCAACCAGAAATTGATTGGATATAGTTGTTATTATTGCAAACAGAAATTCAGACCCGAAAAATATAATTATTGATAATATTATATACGCAAGTTTTAAAAGATAAGCACCTTTAAAAACTAAATATGCAATTGTTAATAGTGTTAAAGGAGTAAACATCATATTAATAATTGTATTGTTAAAGCTATTCACTAAATAAATGAAACCTGCACCACCTAGCACAACAGTGCATTGTATCCATTTTGACGAAAATATCTTCTTTATTTCAAAAAAGCTTTTCATAAAGTCAAAAAACAAATATATTTCTAATATACTAGCTAAAACTTTAATGATAATATTTATACTCATTGATGTCCCCCACCCTATTACTCGTATTTTCCTGCTAAGTGCTCTGCCAATGCAGATCGAAAAGTCCTTTCTTTTGAACGCGAAATAGTTAAAATTGTTCCATTCGTTAATTCTACTTCCGCCTGTCGCTTACTTACCACATACTGTAAATTAACTATATAACTATTGTGTGCGTAAGCAAACCCGTAAAATTGTAATACTTCAAATAATTTTGCTACCTTGTCCTTACAGCCAAGCACATCGCCAAATTCTTTTTTAATTCCCTCCGTACTAATATAAATATTACTCCCTCTTTTCGCAACAGAAATATATAAAATATCCTCTGGTTTTAGTCTGATTGTTGCGTTCCCATGTTTGCCTGCTATATAAGGCATTTTCTTTCGTTCCTTAATAACTTCGGTGATTTCCAAAAGTTCTTTTAACATTACTTCGTCTGTATATTGTTTCAACAAATACCGAAATGGTGCTACTTTAAAGGATTCTACCGTTGGCTGATATACTCCTGAACAAAATATGAGTATCGTATTTTGATATCTTTTTCGAAAATATTTAGCTGTTTCGTTTCCGTCCATCCCCTTCATCTGAATATCTAAAAATAAAGCATCAAATTCACTATCTGTCTCACAGTCTGATAACAATGCAGGGCCGCTGTTGTATAGATGAAATTCCGTTGTTTCTTTATTGAGACCACTTTTAATGAGCATCTTTTCCATATATTGAACATATATGTTGTCATCATCACAGATTGCTATTTTCAACATGAATTCTCCCTCTTCTCTTAGGTGTTTAATTTTTCTATTATATTTTTGATTATCTAAAATAAATATATAATTTTCCAATATTTACCATCATTTTATACAAATTATCGAATTGTTGCAATATAAATCGCCAATTAAAGATACTTTATTACTATTATTTTGTATAGAGATTATTAATATTGATGAAAAAGGTAGGAATTGGGTGGTTTTGGAGTGGATTTTAAGATAATTAAAAACAGCGCGTAGTTATTAACATTTACGCGCTGTTGCTTTTTGGGGGTATATCACTGCAATGTCTTGTCCCCTCTTTACTCTTCTTTCGTGTCACGGCACCCGCCCCTCCCAACATTCACAGTCATTTAAAAACGGCGGGAACTGTCACGGAAAAGCGGATATGTTTCCTTTTAATACGGGTCGCTCCCAATGTGTGCATCCATGCACACTGGGAGCTTTGCCGTCATCCATGACGGCAATCCCTGCTCTTTCTCTCGCATTTCCTACAGTTCCACTCCATTTTTAAATGACTGTTCATGTTAGGAGGGGTGGATACCTGTACATAAATGAACTAAAATATTATTTAAAACTTACTTTATTCTTCTTCCACGAGTAATTAGCATCATAATAAATCACTCCAAAAATTAACATGCTTAATATTTTCATATGTGATTGCAGTTAAATTTTTATATTTAAACTCTATTTGAAAGTATTCAATTAAATTCGCACCGTAACATATAATGTCCGTATCACAAATAGAAAACACTGGATTACCTTCTTCATATTGATTCGAAATAAAACGATGACCAAAGATTGGTATTAGCGCAGATGCTTCATCAATTTTTTTAATTATAATTGTATTTCTTTCTAAAACATCTTCTGGCTCTTCACCCCACAAATCATTCCAATCAATATTTTTAGTATTTTGTTTAATATCTAATGTCGGGCATTGAATTAATTTCCTCATTTTATTAATATTTTTTTCATCAAAATCTCTCCAGTTATAAAATCCTTTTGATATTGGTAAAGCGCGCATATATAGATCTTTTAGCTCTCTAGGGAATTCTATATCATAAATCGATTGTATATTTTTAATTTCTTTATTATCTAGACCTTTATCAAATACCACCCCTACTTCCTTTAATTTCTTTATCAATTCATTATACATTTTCAACCTCCTAATAAATTCTTTTGTATTACTAGCAATTTCTTAATTAAAGTCTTACAAATTTTAATATTTTATATTATTTTATTTTTATAAATGTACCGTAATGGTCATTTGTATAATATATCGAACCATCACTTCCAGTTACAAATCTTTCTGCATCTCTTCCTTTGCCCGGTAGTTTATCATTAACATCATGCTCCCTATATTTTATATCATTACCTTGGGAATCTTTTTCTGGTAATCTTCCTTCTTTATTTTCAAAAGGATTATCATCTTTAGTACCCTTTGACTTGTTACTTTTTCTTTTCCATTCATTTTTTTCATAGTCTTCTAAGGAATCCTGAACATTTTCAGGTAAATCCTCTACTCCGACAGTAACATCGCCATTTTCCTCTACTTCTATTCTGGTGATTCCTCTTTCTCCCCATACTTCAATCACTGTACTTAATCCATAGGCAATATATGTACTTACCAAATACACAACCATTGTACTTACGGGAGTTGCTGTTTGTTTTTTGTTTCCTATTGCACCACATACGATTGCTGTTACAATTCCTGCTATTGCACTGGTATCTATCATATTTCCTAACGGTATAGTGACCGCTGGAAGACTTCATACAGGATAGTAATAATCGTGGCTCCATAGATAGGGCTACCAGCTCCCACTCTATTCAAATTGCGGTTGATAAAGCTCAGGATATCTTGTTCTCCTCCTACAAGAGAGGATAGAATATTTTGTCCCATATTGCTAAGTAAATTATATGCATTAAAAATTAATATTCCTGTTAAGGCTACACTTATTACCATACCTACATTAAGTGAAGCAAAATTTGCCATATGTCCGCTCGGGTCATTAAACATCTCAGGATTATTCTGTGCATACGTATACTTATGCAGACTTGCCGGATCATACGCATTTCCTTGGTAAGTATCCATGCTAATAAAGCTTCCTGTCTGCGGATTCATATATCTGGCTCTTAGATAATAAAAGCCTGTTCCTTCATCGTAGTATTCTCCCGTATATAAATATGGATTTTCTGTAGTTCCAGTCTTATCTTCAAGTTCTCCCCATGCATTATACCGATAGGTGTCCGTTATATTCCCCTCTTCATCTGTAAGAAGTCTAACATCTCCGTGACCATCT
>CAYPIB010000087.1:0-11441 GCA_964410675.1 uncultured Roseburia sp. | reverse complement strand
ATTGAGGCACAGACGTTGGCGAATGTATATTTGGCATTGGATCATGGTTTGGAAGTATTTCCGGTTATTAATAAAATTGATTTACCAAGTGCAAGACCGGATTTTGTAAAAGATGAAATTGAAGATATTATTGGTATTGAAGCGCAGGATGCTCCTTTAATTTCAGCTAAAAACGGTATTGGTATTGAAGAAGTATTAGAGCAGATTGTAAAAAAAATTCCAGCACCCGGCGGTGAAGTCAATGCCCCTTTACAAGCATTGATTTTTGACTCCTTATATGATCCGTACAAAGGAGTCATTGTATTTTGCAGAATTAAAGAACTTTAACGGAACAGCCATCATAAAATGTTAAAAAGGAACACCAATTTTAATGATGGCTACCGGGGCAAGGACTGAGGTAGTTGAGGTTGGTTATTTTGGCGCTGGCCAGTTTATTCCATGTGAGGAGTTAACTGCCGGTGCAGTAGGATATGTTACCGCTTCAATTAAGAATGTGAAGGATACACGTGTGGGAGATACGCTGACGAATGCGCTTGAGCCTTGTGCAGAGCCGCTGCCGGGGTACAAAAAGGTGAATTCAATGGTGTACTGCGGTCTTTATCCGGCCGATGGGGCAAAATATCCTGATTTAAGGGATGCACTGGAAAAATTAAAATTAAACGATGCTTCCTTAAACTACGAGCCTGAGACGTCCATTGCCCTTGGATTTGGTTTTCGCTGCGGCTTTTTAGGGCTTTTGCATTTGGAAATAATTCAGGAAAGATTAGAAAGAGAATACAATCTGGATTTAGTAACAACCGCTCCGGGTGTTGTCTATAAAGTTCATAAGATGAACGGTGAAACAATTGAACTTACCAATCCAAGCAATCTTCCTAATCCTACGGAAATCGAATCGATGGAAGAGCCGATTGTAACGGCAGAGATTATGGTTACTTCGGAGTTTATAGGTTCCATTATGGAATTATGCCAGGAACGCCGGGGCTTCTATCTTGGTATGGAATATATGGATGGGACAAGGGCTATGATTCGATATGAGCTGCCTTTAAACGAGATTATTTATGATTTCTTTGATGCACTCAAATCGCGTTCCCGCGGATATGCTTCCTTTGACTATGAAATGAAAGGATATCAGCAGTCAGAGCTTGTGAAGCTTGATATTCTAATTAATAAAGAAGAAGTAGATGCTCTATCGTTTATTGTCCATGCAGAGAGTGCTTATGAGCGCGGACGCAAAATGTGTGAAAAGCTAAAGGATGAAATACCAAGGCATTTATTTGAAATACCGCTTCAGGCTGCTATCGGCGGCAAAGTAATTGCAAGAGAAACGATTAAAGCAATGCGAAAAGATGTTTTGGCTAAATGCTATGGCGGTGATATTTCCCGTAAGAAAAAGCTGTTGGAAAAACAGAAGGAAGGAAAGAAGAGGATGCGTCAAGTCGGCAATGTAGAAATACCTCAGCAGGCTTTTATGAGTGTTCTTAAATTAGATGACAGCAAGTAGCAGTAAAATTAAAAATAAAGAGACGAATGAGGGATGTGATTTGAATGAGAAGATGCTTAGCATTTACGTGCATATCCCCTTTTGTATAAAAAAATGCAAATATTGTGATTTTCTTTCGTTTCCTTCCGAAGAAACGATAAAGGAGCAATATATTGAAGCTCTTCTTCTTGAAATAAAGCGTTGGGGAGCAGAGCATAAGGAGCAATATCTTTCGATACGTTCTGTCTATATCGGCGGTGGAACGCCATCTATTTTAAAACCGGAATTGATTCAAAAAATTTTATGGCAGATTCAAGAAAGCTTTGCTGATTTAAGCGGGGCAGAAATTTCGATAGAGGTAAATCCAGGGACGTTAACGAAAGAAAAAGCATCGAAGTATAGAAGCGCAGGTGTTAATCGGTTAAGCATCGGCTTGCAGTCGGCTTCGGATCAGGACTTAAAAGTACTGGGAAGAGTGCATAATTTCTCACAGTTTTTAACAAGTTATGCTTTGGCCAGGGAAGTCGGATTTTCTAATATTAATATTGATGTTATGTCAGCATTACCGGGGCAGACAGTGAAGGAGTACGAAGAAGGACTGCTTAAAGTTTTAAAGCTTAAACCGGAGCATATTTCAGCATATAGTCTGATTGTTGAAGAAGGAACTCCTTTTTATCAAGCTTATCATAATAATCCCCAGCTTCTTCCGACAGAGGATGAAGATCGAAAGATGTACGAAATAACAAAGGAAATATTGGGAGTAAATGGGTATAGGCGATATGAAATTTCCAATTATGCAAAGCCTTTTTATGAATGCCGCCACAATCAGATATATTGGGAGCGTGGTGAATATTTGGGAGTCGGTTTGGGCAGCTCATCCTTTTTAAATCATATTCGGTATAAAAATACCGATAATATATCGGATTATATCCAGAAAAAAGAGAAAAGAGTGGAAGAAATTTTCTTAACAAAGGAAGATGAAATGGCAGAATTTATGTTTCTGGGATTGCGTCAGTGTAAAGGAATTGCAAAGAATAAATTTACAAAACAATTTGGTATATCGGTAGAGGAGCAGTTTGCTCAGACTATAAATAAATATAAGGAGCTTGGGCTCCTTTGTACAGATGCAGAGAGAATATGGCTTACGGATCAAGGAATTGATGTAAGTAATATCGTTTTTACAGATTTCCTTTTATAAAGAAATTGTAGTAAAAAGTCATTAATTGAATGTATTTAGGTGTTAAACTTGTCTTTTAGGAGCAGAATTTGTATAATTAATTCGGACCAATTATGTTTTTTGGTCCTTCGGTCAAACATCACGCATATAGTATATTAAATTGTTTTTTTGGGGGCTTTTCTTGCAAACCTTTCAAAAACCGTTGTCTGAGACGGAAGAAGCTTACTATATTAAGATGCTAAAGGATGGTAATCAGGTGCAGGCTGAAGATGCCAGACAGATTTTGATTGAAAGAAATTTAAGGCTGGTTGCTCATATTGCAAAAAAGTACCAAAACGCCGGGCAGGATCAAGAGGATATGATTTCGATTGGTACGATAGGTCTGATTAAGGCAGTAAATACTTTTGATGATACAAAAGGAAGCAGACTGGCAACGTATGCCGCCAGATGTATTGACAATGAACTGCTTATGCTGCTCAGGGCGCAGAAAAAGATTTCCAGAGAGGTATCGCTGTATGAACCGCTTGGAACAGATAAAGAAGGAAATGAAATTAATTTACTGGATATTACAGTTTCAGAACAGGTAGATGTTGTCGATGAACTTTCTATAAAAGAAGATATTCAAAAGTTAATGGGCCTGGTAGATAAAGTGCTGAAGGGAAGGGAAAAGGAAATCATTATGTGGCGGTATGGACTTTATGACGGTCGTGAAGTAACGCAGAGGGAACTCGGTAAAAGTCTTGGCATCTCAAGAAGCTATGTATCAAGAATTGAGAAGAAGGCACTTGCAAAGCTTCGAACAGCATTTGAAGAATCTAACTGAAATGCTAATAAGATAAAATTTTGTTTGGAATTTTCAAACTGATAGAGTACTAAAGAGAATATATTATTTGAGGAAAAGGAGGAGCATTTTTTATAAACCACTAAGCTTCAAAGGTGGACATGCTGTAAAATAATACAGTACAAGTTTTGTGTTAAAATTAAAATATGTTAATGAAAAAGCAATCGCTGGGTTATGTACTATATTTTATACAGAAAGGGAAGATTAAATTATGACACCATCAATTACACAAATTTTACAAATAGCGTACGAGGCAAAGGCATCCGACGTACATATAACAGTAGGACTGCCGCCTAAAATGAGAGTGTTTGGCAGACTTATTTCTATGGACTTTGATAAGCTTTCAACACAAGATACGGCATCGTTAGCAGCGCAGTTAATGACACCGGAACAAGTCGGCAGGTTTGAAGAGGCAGGAGAATATGATATGTCGGTTGCCGTTCCGGGACTCAGCCGTTACCGCTTAAATGTATTTAGGCAAAGAGGAAGTGTTGCAATGGCGCTTCGAACCGTAACGGAAGAAATACCATCTTCAGAAAGTCTCGGTGTTCCATCGGCAGTCATCGACTTATACAATAAAAAAAGAGGACTGGTGCTTGTAACGGGTCCGACCGGAAGCGGTAAATCAACAACGCTCGCTTCCATCATTGATAAAATTAACGACAATCGGGATACGCATATTATTACACTGGAGGAACCGATTGAGTATATGCATAAACATAAATTGTCTATGGTAAATCAAAGAGAAGTCGGTCTTGATACAGGAAGCTTTGGTAATGCCTTAAGGGCAGCGCTTCGTGAGGATCCGGATGTTATTCTGGTAGGAGAGATGCGTGACTTTGAAACAATCAGTATCGCGGTAACGGCTGCAGAGACAGGGCATCTTGTTTTTTCAACATTGCATACGGTTGATGCGGCAAGTACGATTGATCGTATTATTGACGTATTTCCTCCACATCAGCAGCAACAAATTCGTGTTCAGCTTTCAAACGTATTAGAAGCAATTGTTGCACAAACGCTGATACCTAACGTTACGGGTGACGGCCGTGTCGCTGCATTTGAAGTTTTACTTGCCAATCATGCGGTGCGAAATCTGATTCGTGAAGGAAAATCACATCAGATTATGTCGATTATGCAGACAAATAAGAAAATCGGAATGCAGACAATGGATGACGCTATTTTAGGGCTTTATATGAGCCGCAAGATTTCTAAGGATGATGCAATTAAATATTCTCAGGATCCGGAACTTATGCGAACAAAACTTTTCTAATATTTAAACTTACATAATATCGGACATGTCTGTGCTTTCTGGCACAGACATCCGATTCTGCTTACATCAATAGATTCTCTATTGATAAATTTCCCCAATATAATTAGGTGAGTTATAAATTGCACATATGTCTAACAGGATGCTTTATTTTAGTACAAAAATTTAATATACAAAGGAGGAACTAAATGTATAGTAAAATAATTTCTGGTGCTGTCTACGGAATAGAGAGCTATTTGGTTTTCGTGGAGGTTGATATTTCTGAGGGTCTGCCATGCATGGATATGGTAGGTTTTTTAAGCTCAGAAGTAAAAGAGGCAAGAGAGCGGGTAAGGGTAGCCCTGCATAACTGTAATAACAGATTGCCGGTTAAGAGAGTTACAGTAAATTTATCTCCGGCCAATATTAAGAAGGCCGGAAGTGCCTTTGATCTTCCGATTGCCTGCGGTGTATTAGCAGCCTCCGGAAAAGTTACCGCTTTTTGGCAGAAGCAGGCCCTGCTCGTCGGGGAGCTTGGATTAAACGGTGAAATAAAAGGGGTTAATGGTATACTGCCGATTATTTTAAGGGCAAAGGAGGAAGGTCTGGAGGCGTGTATTATTCCGGTTGAGAATAAGGAAGAAGCAGAGCTTGTGAAAGGAATACATATTTATCCAAGCTATCATTTAGAGGAGGTTATTCAATTATTTAAAGCAAAGAATATAGCAGAAGCAAAACAAGAATGGAATAAAATAAAAAGAAAGCGGATTTATGAGAAGTCAAAGAAAGACAGCTTAAGAATTATTAGTAAAAAGGAAGAGGAGCTTGGCGAATTCGAAGAAATATGCGGGCAGGAGTATGCAAAACGTGCGGCCCTCATTGCCGCGGCAGGATTTCATAATCTCTTGCTTATTGGTCCGCCGGGGGCGGGGAAAACAATGCTTGCTAAGAGGATAAACAGTATTTTGCCAAGGCTCACAGAAAAGGAAAGTATGGAGGTATCTAAAATTTACAGCGTATCCGGTCTTTTTAAAAATAAACAATTAATTGACAGACCGCCATTTTTAACACCGCATCATACAATTTCAGCAGGGGCATTAGCCGGAGGCGGCCGTATACCTAAGCCGGGAATTGTAAGCTTAGCACATAAGGGGGTATTGTTCTTAGACGAATTACCGGAGTTTAAAAGAAATGTGCTGGATGTTATGCGGCAGCCTTTGGAGGAGGGAAGCATTCAGATTGCGAGAAGCACCGGTACGTTTGTGTATCCGGCTGACTTTATTCTTCTAGCAGCTTTAAACCCGTGTCCATGCGGCTATTTTCCCAATATGCAAAAATGTAAGTGCAGCACATTTGAAATACAAAGATATTTAAAACATATATCGGGTCCGCTTTTAGACCGAATTGATTTATGTGTGCATGTTGAGGAAGTTCAAATCAAAGATATTGTCAAAGCTAAAAGTAAAAAAACTTCTGCTTCGATTGAAGAAGGGGAGGAAATGAGAAGGCGTGTTCTGGCGGTAAGAAAAATTCAAAAAATGAGATATAAGGAAGAACGTGAAAAATATAATGGCAGGATTCGTGGTAAAAGGTTAGAGGAAATTTGTGCATTAGATGAGGAATCAACGGAGTTTCTTTTTGATATTTTTCAACGAAGAAAAATGAGTGTACGAGCATACCACAGTGTGTTTCGGATTGCCCGTACCATTGCCGATATTGAGGAAAGTGCTGCGGTGAAAGTAGGGCATGTGGCAGAAGCAGTCGGATATACAGAAGCAAAGGAATTATTAAAATAAAAAATGAATATAGGAGGAGTGGTAAATTTGGATTGGAAAAGTCAGCTGCCATATGCTTACTGGCTGCATAGAATAAACGGCATCGGAAACCGTAAATTACAAGGCATAATGCAGATGGGATTTATGCCGGAAGAATTGTATCATATGAAAAAATCACAATTAGAAAAACTGCTTATTGGTAAAAATAGAATCACCGGGAAACATATTGAGAGTATAATCAGCAGTAGAGATGCAGATAAAATGATGAAAGACTATGAGGAGATGATTGAAAAGAAAATTGCTTTTTATCCTTGCTTCCATCCGGATTATCCCTCTAAATTAGATGAAATTCCGGATAAGCCATTTGCTCTTTATAGTTTGGGAAGGCTCCCAGGTAAAGAAAAGAAGACAGTAGCAGTGATTGGTGCCAGAGAATGTTCCGCTTATGGAAAATATATTGCAGAAAAAATAGGCATAAAACTAGGGGGCAGCGGCATACAAGTAATTAGTGGACTTGCCAGAGGGATTGATGGAATTGGTATGCAGTCGGCTCTTTTGGCAGGGGGACTGGTATTTGGAGTTCTCGGCAGCGGCGTTGATGTATGTTATCCGAAGGAAAATCAAAGAATTTATGACAAGCTGTTAGAACAAGGAGGCATTATTTCTGAATTTCCACCGGGGATTCAGCCGCTTTCTGCTCACTTCCCGATGAGAAATCGAATTATAAGCGGACTTGCCGATGCGGTTATCGTTGTGGAGGCAAGAGAAAAAAGCGGCACCTTTATTACTGTTGATATGGCTCTTGAACAAGGAAGAGATGTATTTGCGGTGCCTGGAAGAGTAACAGACCCATTAAGTGTTGGTTGTAACAGGCTTATTAGTGATGGGGCGGCAATGGTACTTAAGTTGGAAGAGCTTTTACAGGGGGTAAAAGGAGAAACTTGTAATATAAACAAAGAAAAATATGTACAGAATGAACAAACGGAAGAAAATGCAATAATTTTAGAAATACTTGATTTTGAAGCTAAAACAATACAGAATATTTACAATGATTTAAATAAAGTGAAAGAAAAAGAAAGAAAAACTGATGAGAGTAAACAGTCAATTACACTGGAATATGTTAGGGAACAATTGCTATTATTAGAAAAAAGTGGGAAAATAGTATGTCTGGGCGGGTATTATGTTAAAAATTATGAATGAATTTACTACAATTAGTTAAATTGTCTAAGATTTTGAAAAATTTTTGTTTAATTAGGATAACAATAAAATGTTTCTAAAAATTGACATAGGTAATTTAAGATGATAAAATGGGTTACATAAAAAGTATTTGCGGCGGTTCGGATTGAGCCGCAAATTTGTGTGAGGGAACGTTTATGGGATTTTCGGTAAGAAGAAGGGTGCGCATTGGAGATATTTTATTAGATGAAGGTATCCTTACGCAGGAATCGCTTGACAAGGCACTTTTGCTTCAGAAAGAAAAAAAGAAAAGATTAGGTGAAATTTTAGTAGATGAAGGCTTTGTGTCAGATGAAAAGTTAGCGGATGTGTTATGCCGTCAGTTGAACATAGACAGAGCAGAATTTTCAGATACCCGAATCACAGATGATATATTATCAATTTTTGATGTAGATATTCTTAAAAAATATATGGTAATGCCAATCGAGTATAGTCCCACGAATATTAACATGATTCGTGTAGCGATGTCAGACCCGATGGATATGCTGGCCATTGATGATTTATCAATGATGTCAAGCCGTATGATAGAACCGATGGTTGCGACGCCGCGTGAGATTATGCTGGCCATTGATAAGTATTATGGTAATGCGGAAGCATTAAAAGCTGCGAGTGATTATGAGCAGGAGCGCGGTGATTTGTTCCAGGATGATGAAATGGAACGAATGATGAATGAGGACGTAAACAATTCACCGATTGTGCAGCTCGTGAATGGTATGATAGAGCAGGCTGTGCGTCAAAGAGCGTCTGATATACATATTGAAGCATTAGAGAAAAAAGTTCGTGTCCGTTATCGTATTGACGGTACACTTTATGAGAGGATTACATATAATATCAAACTTTTGCCGGCGATTGTGGCAAGACTTAAAATTACTGGAGGAATGGACATTTCCGAAAAGAGGAAACCGCAGGATGGTCGTATTACGACATTTGTGGATCACAGAGAGTATGACATTCGTGTGTCTATTCTGCCGACAGTTTTTGGTGAAAAGGTCGTAATGCGTATTACGAATAAGAATGCATTAACAAAAGACAAATCTGAATTAGGTTTTCCGCCCCATGAGCTTGAATTGTTTGACCATATTTTGAAAAACCCACATGGGATCATTCTAGTAAC
Source organism: uncultured Roseburia sp. (assembly GCA_964410675.1). Taxonomy (GTDB): domain Bacteria; phylum Bacillota; class Clostridia; order Lachnospirales; family Lachnospiraceae; genus RGIG3040. The sequence goes on along the minus strand of CAYPIB010000087.1, from coordinate 2,572 downwards.
AGGTCCGACAGGTAGTGGTAAATCTACCACGCTATATACAGCATTAAGCGAACTCAATACAGAAAATGTTAACATTATAACGGTAGAAGATCCGGTCGAGGCAAATGTTACAGGTATTAATCAGGTACAGACAAATGTGAAAGCAGGGCTTACATTTGCAAGTGCGTTACGTTCTATTTTGCGTCAGGACCCCGATATTATTATGATTGGAGAGATTCGAGATGGTGAGACTGCTCAGATTGCAGTACAGGCTTCCATCACAGGTCACTTAGTAGTCAGTACTCTGCATACAAACTCGGCGGCATCTACTGTTACCCGTCTTGCAGATATGGGAATTCCGCCATATATGATTGCGGATTCAACAGTAGGCATTATTGCACAGCGTCTTGTCAGAAGGCTGTGTCCAAGGTGTAAACGTCCAAGACCAGCAAATCAGGAGGAACTGGAACTTCTTATGTTAGAAGGGCACGAGGTTACCATTTTTGAGCCGGTCGGATGCGCTTCCTGTGATAATGCCGGGTATCGGGGACGTATTGGTGTTTACGAGATTATGGAGATCGGACCAGAGGTTAAAAAGATTATTGCAGAAGAAGGCGATGCAGAACAGATTAAGCAGGCAGCCTTAATAAGCGGGATGCATACACTACGTATGAGTGCAACGGATTATGTGCTTCAGGGAATTACATCTATAGAAGAAATGATAAAGGTTTCTTTTGAGTTATAAATATTGTGTAACACATAGAAATAATAGAAAGTGGAGGGAGAATAAGTGGCAACATATTCTTATGTAGCGTATGATAAGGCTGGTAAGCAGGTAAAAGCTTCCGTCGATGCGGAAAGCGTAGAAAAGGCAACGCAGCTCATTAAAAACAATGGACTTATGCCTACGGCTGTAGAAGAACAGTCGATGATGAATAAAGATATTGAGCTTGGCGGTTTATTTGCTAAAAAAGTAACACCAAGAGATTTGAGTATTTTCTGCCGGCAGTTTGTTAGTATGCACAGAGCCGGTGTAACCATTATGGAGGCGCTTCGAATGCTGGCGGAACAGACAGAGAACCCAACATTAAAAGCAGGCGCACAGGATACATTTTTAGGTGTGCAAAAAGGTGATTCTTTAGCAGTATCGATGAGCCGTTCACCAAAAGTGTTTCCAACGTTGTTAATACATATGGTAACAGCCGGTGAATCCTCGGGTAGTTTGGATATTGCATTTGAGCGTATGGCAGAGCAGTTTGAGAAGTCGGCAAAGCTCCAGGGACTTGTCAAAAAAGCAATGATCTATCCGGCCGTTGTAGCCGTTGTAGCCGTTGTAGTTGTAATTGTTATGCTGACGTTTGTTGTTCCAAACTTTATGGGAATGTTTGCAGATATGGATATTGAGATGCCAAAGATTACATTGGCAGTCGTTGCGGCCAGCGAATTTATGCAGGCGCGCTGGTACATTGTAGTTGGTGTTTTAATTGCAATTGTCGGCTTTGTTATTTGGTTTAAAAAGCAGCCTCTCGGTGAAGCAATTTTTGCCAAGGCAGCCATGAAAATCCCGCTGTTTGCTGATTTAACAACAAAATCAAGTGCGGCGAAATTTGCCAGAACCTTATCTACGATGTTGGCGGCGGGTATCCCAATGCCGGAGGCAGTAGAAATTACCGCAGGCACCATTTCTAACTTGTTTTATAAAGAGGCATTAATGAATGCCAGAAATGACGTTATGCAGGGTGTTCCGTTATCCCAGCCGCTTGAACGCTGCGGGTTGTTTCCGCCAATGGTGTATCATATGACCCGTATTGGTGAAGAAACCGGTAATATAGAAGAAATGCTTGACACCTTGGCAAATTATTATGAAGAAGAGGTGGAAGTAGCGACACAGTCACTTATGGCGGCGTTAGAGCCTTTAATGATTATTGTAATGGCAGCTGTCTGCGGAGTAATTATTGGTGCGGTTATGGCACCGATGGCGGCAATGTATGAAGGAATGGATAATCTGTAAAATTACTACATAATTAGAGAAGGATGATGATTGCTGATGATTGCTGGATGGAAAAAAAACAATAAAGGATTTTCGTTGGTAGAATTAATCATTGTAGTGGCCATTATGGCTGTTTTGATAGGCGTTCTGGCACCGCAGTACATTAAATATGTTGAAAAGTCCCGGGCAACCAGGGATGATGATCAAGCAGACTCGTTGCTTACTGCGGTACATGTAATAGTTGCTGATGAAGATTATTTCAGTAAAATTTCATCTAATACAAATGTTGAGATGAGCGGTCAGGGCGTGGTCATTGTGCCGGCAGACCAAGCGTTATCAGATGCTCTGGATGAATATTTAAATGGATGGGCGAACTTGCAGGTGCAATCCAAGACATATGCTAATAAAACATATGTTGTAAAATTAACTCAAACCAATGGTGTATTTGATGTCACCAGTTCATGGCAGTAAAAATGAATTAAGCATCCTAGATGTAGGGGTAAGGATGTTTAAGATAAATTAACTCAAAAAGGAAAAGGAGAATTTATTATGACAAAGACAAATAACAAAGGTTTCTCATTAGTAGAACTTATTATCGTAATT
>CAYPIB010000086.1:0-11502 GCA_964410675.1 uncultured Roseburia sp. | reverse complement strand
TTTAATCATCTTAATCGTCAAAGAAAAGATTATTATTCTGCTGAAACAATTCGTCGCATTGTTAGGGATGCTATTACAATTATTGAATAATGTTCTTGAATTAGTAGTATATCAACTTTTATGGAGGACAAGAGAATGCAAACAAAATCAGTTCATAAATTATATCGATACCTGCAATCTAACCTGATTGTGGGAAGGATTGTATTTTTTGCAGGAGTAATTTTCCTTATACTATATCTTCTGTCAAAATGGGGGATTCCCATTATTCCCAATACAGATGGTTATGGAACAGTTGTTGCGTTAATTTTTTTTATTGCCTTTCTGTCGTCTGTTATCGGCATTATAAATAGAATAAAGTTTAGGAAGCAGCTGCGTGAGTTGAAGATGACGGGAGAAATAGAAAAAGTGCTGAATGACTATGAGCATGCAAGAAGTATGTATGATGGAAAGCTTAAAATGGGAAATCTCTATGCATTTGGGAAGAGAAGTAATGCTATAATCAGATATGCGGACATTGAGAGAGTATTTGAGTACGTTCATTATACCAACGCTATCCGGGATCAGAGAATGCTAAAGGTAAGGATGAAAGACGGAAAAGAATTTGAACTGTGCCATTTGAAGGTGTTTAAAAAGAGGTTTAATGAGGAAAATGAGATTATCCGAGTTATTTTGGAACGTAATCAGGAAGTACAGGTCGGAACTGGGAAAATAGATGAAGATAGTGTGTAAAATAGTGTCAAGAGATGTATGAAAAAGCATATGTAATGGGGGAGGTAAACAAATGGTATTGAAAGCAAACAGAATGTGCCCTTACTGTGGGAAGGAGATTATAGGATATACTGAAAACGCTTGGGAATATGGAAGTCCGATCCGGAATTGTAAGGGGTGTAAAAAGAAATTTTTTGATACACGATATCATGAAATTGCCATTGACGGAATCGCACCAAATGCATTAAGTGTGGGGCATTCTGTAAAATTATTAGTATTTGGACTGATATTGACGATAGTTTCCGTATTAATTAATTTTGGATTTGTTTATTGGAGAGGATATTTTTACTTTATGTTTGCCCTGTTTAGTGTATTGGGTGTGGTAATTGCTATGATTATGCTGGTAGATATCATTCGAATAAAGACGGGAAGCAAAGAACGGCATTTTGAAAAACTGAAAAAAGAATCGGAGCAGCGCTTACAAAATATATCATATGTGCAGGAGTTGCAGGATGCAGGAATTGTGGTTCCGGATCAATATAAAGATTTAGATGACATCAAGTAGACAATTATATCACAAATGGATGAGAACTCAAGATGTATCTGTTTCCATCAATTAATTCTCACATAAGGGAGCGATAAAGTTGATAGCTTTTGCTCATTTTCTATTTGTATATCGTTTGGCTTTTGTTGCTGATAAATTTCTCCATGCTTTTCTGTAAACAGTCTTTTTAAATGGGCAATCACTAGTCAGCAATATAACTATACCCTCAAAAAAGTTGGTAATTGACGAAATGTCCAGTTTTCGACTCCTGCAACAGCAGGAGTTGGGTTTCTTTTATTAATACTATGATACAAAATAATGTTGTTCAAGATAAATTGGAACGTGAAAAGAGGATTAAAAATGATGGAAAGACCTGTTTTAGATAAAAAACTAGACAGCAAAACATTTCGTGACTTCTATTATTTGAAGGAAGAATTAGTAGACTTTTGCAGAAAAAATAATCTGCCTGTTTGTGGTGGGAAAATACAATTAACAGATAGGATTGCTTACTTTCTTGACACTGGTGAGGTACCATCTATTCCGGCGGTAAAGAGAAAGGTAACTGTTGTATCTGACATTAATGAGGATACGAAGATTGAGACTGATTTTGTTTGTTCTGAACGGCATAGAGCATTTTTCAAAGAGCATATTGGAAGCAGTTTTTCTTTCAATGTTACTTTTCAAAAATGGTTAAAAAGCAATGTGGGAAAGACTTATAAAGAAGCAATTACTGCCTACTATCAGATTCTTCAAGATAAGAAGAATGGAAAAACAAAAATTGATAAACAATTTGAGTATAATACTTATATCCGAGATTTTTTTGCCGATAATCAGGGAAAATCTTTGGAGGAAGCGATTAAGTGCTGGAAATACAAAAAACAATTACAAGGGCATAGCCGCTATGAGCGGTCAGACCTTGTAGTGATAGAATAACTAGGCATTGAAACAGTTTGCCTTCTGTCGAGAAAAGCCCAGTAAATCAAAGGTTTCGGCCGAATTCCAAACTACATTCCAAAGAGGTTTAGCAAAAATGACTGATTTATAAGATTATAATAAGCAAGCGTCCGGTTATGGGAAAGGAGAATACACAACGAAAAAGGAGAATAGTTAATCAATTGGTTTAATAATTTGAATACCAATTCCATTAGGATCATTTACAAAAAAGCATTCCATATGCCCCCCTAATATAGCTGGTTCTGCTGTAATGATATTTTTTCCCTTGCCAGCTGAAGCAGCTTATCATATTCAGATGAGAACATTCCTAATGAAATACCGCTGTTGCTTTCCGTTTCAGCAGACATATTTTTATTGTAAATTAATTCAACCTTCATGCCATTATTCGCTTCAAAAAAAGCAATATTCATAAACTCATTTGGTGAGAACTCATTTTGGGCTTTCATCCCTAAATATTCTTTATAGAATGCCTTTGATTTAGCAAAGTCGTTGACTCTAATAGTAATCCAATTAATAATCATATTTACCTCCATATATCTTGATTTGTTATTCTTAAGTATATACCTTTTATTTACATTGCCCAATAGCTTGTTGTATAATCCTATTGTGTTGGGAAAATGGCAGATTGACAAAATATGTGAGGAAGTATAATGTATTACAGTGTTAAAAGAATAGGTAGATGGTAAAATAATATTAAAAACGGTAGCACAGGTTGAGTGGACGTTAGGAGGATGGATGAACAATGAAATATACAGTCAAGCACATCAGATAATTGAAGATTTTTGCATGGATAACGATATTATACTTCCACTTGATATGTATATAACTCAAATGATTGAGCGTCTTATTTCTGATTCTAATCGAATTAAAATAAGCAATAATAATTATGTACGATTAAGAAATGTTTTTGACATACTAAACAGAGAAGGTATAATAGCCATTCATTTTGCTGGTTATACTTTGGACGATGGATTTGAAGAAGTTGACGTTGTTTTTCAATTTATGAAAAGTAACAAAATTCCACGGCGGGGTTATTGCTTCTATCATCAACAGGATATTGAACGTGCAATGGACGAATCAGTACAAACTCTATTTCTTGCATTTCATAGTATGAATAGCGACAAGGGAATTGCTTTGGAAGTTGGTGAGCGAATTAATGAGTTGTTGTTTGAAAATGGTTTCGAGGTAGAATGGGATCATAGTATTGATTCTAGAATAAAAATTAATAATTTTTTATGGGATAAAATGTATGATGGGGAAGACTATGGAGCTGACCGTGCAATTCGAATTATGAGTGTTTCAGAATGAATTAGATGACTTAGTATGCCGTGTTTGACAGAATTTGAATAAATATCATCGCTTTAAATATGGAATCATAAAACTACATAATTAAATTATATATAAAAACGACCCTGGATGAAATCTCTGAGACTTAGCCTGATATCATCCAGGGTTGCTTATTTTTGATTTTTTAAAGTTGGAAGTTGGGTTAAGCTGAAACTGTTTACCTAGTCTAGTTGTTTTTTATAGAAAGAAATGAACAAGTGTGATAAAATAATAATATTCAGAGCAAGTTTGGATTTGTATCATAAAAATAAAACAAGTTAATAAGCATCCTCAAAAATATGATCTGACTATTCTAAAAAGTGGCTTTGCCCGCGTGGAAGTCTTGGCTTTCAGTGTGAGTTTTATTTTTTATGATAAATTAAAAGGAAAAAGGAGAAGAGAATATGAAAACAAAACTAATGAACATGAAATTGGCGAGTAAAATTGCTGTTATTATCTGCACGATTTTAGGAGTTATATTTGCATTTTTTATTATTATCACCATATTTATATTAAGAAATTCACTCACAAAGGCCACTAGTGCTGAAATGGCGGCTATATCAAGGGCAAACGGGACACAGATTCAGACTATCCTCGACAGTGGATTGCAGACAAATGAACTCATAGCATCGTATATTGAGAATCTCTATGAGCAAATGAATGATCCGGAGCAAATGGAAATGTCAGGTAAAAAAAGCGTGATGTATTCTGATGTGGAACTATCTGAATCTGGTGTATCTGCAGAAGAATTTATTAGAATAAACGCAGAGAAAGTAGCGTCTGAAGAGGGCAATGGTATTTATGGAGTGGGAATCATGTTTGAACCTGATGCATTTCCAACTGCTGGTAAAAATTTTTCGGAATACAGCCTATATGCTGATGGCCGGGAGGGTGATGCCGTTTTGTCAGATTTGCTGGGGGGCTATGATTTATATTCAAAACAAGATTATTATGATCGGACAATTGAGGAAAAGGCAGTAACGTTTACTGACCCCTTTTTGTATGACGGTGACTGGACCGTTACAATAGCAGCACCTATTATGTATCAGGACAAGGTTATGGGGGTTGTTATATCAGATGTAAGTCTGAGTAATTTTGAAAAAGTAAAAGTGGATACTAGTAAATATTCCAGTTTATATGCCAATGTACAGACGGATACCGGTTTTATGGCATATGATACGAGAGACAATGTTGAGTCGGGTACGCCATTGAAGGATTTTTACAAAAAGGATTCGGAATATAAGAGTTACTTAGAGAAATGCCAGAAAAATGAAGAGTTCAGTATGGCACGACGTGCTTTGGATGGTAAACAGCTAAATACATATTTTTATCCTCTGAGTGCAGGCAATGCTACGTGGTGGTCCATGACCGCGGTAGAGGAAAGTGAGGTAATGTCGACTTCCACAAGAGCCAGTATCATATTGATTATTATAGCAGCAGCAGGGATTGTTATGATTTCAGTAGTGATTGTAGTAGTGCTTAAGAAGCTCTTAAAGCCAATAGACAGTCTTGTGGAAGTTGCTGAAAATATATCCCATGGAAATCTGGATGCGGAGCTTCACGTTGAAAGCGAGGACGAGATTGGTATTCTCACCCAAGCATTTGCCAGGACAATTGAGTTTTTAAAGGGTCTGATTCAGGATATTTCCCGCGTTCTCACTGAAATTTCCAGTAATAATTTGGATGTAGATCCCAATGCGGAATATGTTGGTGATTTCAAAGAAATAGAAAAGTCTGTAAATATAATTATCAGCAATTTGAACAGAGTAATATATGATATTTCACAGAGCTCAGATCAGGTGACTGGCGGATCCCAGCAGTTGGCGGAAGCTTCTCAGTCTCTAGCGGAAGGAGCAACAGACCAGGCAGCAGCAGTAGAAGAGCTGTATGCAATCATAAGTGATACCACTGAAATGGTAAGCCAATCTGCGAGTTCCGTAAAGCAAGCCAGTGTCCAAGTAGAAGAAGTTGGAGGCGAGGTAGTAAAGAGCAACGATGATATGAAGAGTATGATAAATGCCATGGAAGAGATTACAAATGCATCCATGCAGATTGAAAAAATTATTGACAGCATCGAGAGTATTGCTTCTCAGACAAACCTTCTATCCTTGAATGCAGCCATTGAAGCAGCTCGGGCAGGAGAAGCCGGTAAAGGTTTTGCAGTAGTGGCTGAGGAAATACGAAAGCTGTCGGGAGATAGTGCACAGGCAGTACACAATACAAGAAATTTGATTGAGCGTTCGATTACAGCCGTAAAGAACGGATCATCAGTAGCAGATAATATGGCAGTCTCCTTCCAGTCACTTGCGGAGAAGATTAATAAGGTTGTGGACACAATGAATTTTGTCGCAGATGAAACATCTAGACAGACAGAGGCCATGAACCAGGTAAGCGAAGGAGTGAATCAGATTAACAACGTGGTTCAAAGTAATTCAGCCGTAGCGCAGGAAAGCGCAGCTACCAGTGAAGAACTCTCGGCTCAGGCTCAGACATTTAATGAAATCGTAAATAGTTTTAAACTTAAGAATTAGTGGGTAAAATTTATACCGACCTGAATTTTGATAGATAGAGTGTATAAATTGAAAAATATGGAAGGCATTTGCACATTCTTCAAAAGCTGGCTGTATCTCAATAATTAGAGTATACAGCCGCTTTGTCTGTAAAGCCTTGGGGGAATAAACGAAAGAGTTTTGCGGAAAGAGAAGAAATGCAGTATGCTGGGAGGATGAAGTAATGAATATTAGAGTTCTTTTTATATAGCGAAACAGGCATTACGAAACAATCTATGGACAGCTAAGAGCGCAGAAAATGATTTAAGGGCTTTTTTATTAGAGTTGTTTGAATGGTATGAAAAATGAATCATAGTGATGATTATGATACTTGGTATGGAGGGAAGTTTATTGTTTAATTGGCAAGTTCAGATACAATAGACAGTATCAAGAAAATATTTACAAGATATTCTAAGTTTCTAAAAAAGTACAACTAAATTTTATGTGAATATAGATGTGCAGAATGGAGATGATTAAATGAAATATGAAGAAGTTGAAGAATATATTAAAAGTATCTTTCCAGACTTTGTGATTGACAAAATTTCAGAAGGATTACCCTATTGTGTAGCAGGTGGTTTTGCTAACTATCTATTGGAGGCGTATAAGAACAATAAAATTGGTACTCTTATTTTAGCTGGCAAATTTATTGAAGAATTATACTCCTATAAAGATGATAAACTATCTGAATTAGCTACGATTGGATATTTGAAAGGAATTCAAAATGTTTGGGGAAATAATTCAAATAATGCAGAGGAAATGGTGAAGTACTTAGGACCAATATCACAAAAATGGTGGATGAAACTTAATCAGTTTTGGAATGGTGATATACATGCTTTGCAAGAAGATTAGTCCAATATTTTTTCCGATACGCAGATTACACAGTCCTTAGAGAATGAGTTTATTGAAAAACGGCTAGGATTAAGGTATGATAATATTAATTATTTTACTAGAATAGACATTCAGATAAGAATCAGTCAGGAATGAAAGGTTTTATAAATACATTAAATAAAACTACAGTTTTTCAAAGGAGATATTATGAAACTACTATCCATCCCAGATCACAAATACAACGATTACCGGCTTGATGCAATTTTCAATTGCTATAAATGGGATCCACAATTTCTGGATAATAATACGCTCGCAAAACATGTTCTAATAATCAGTGAAGATGAACATCAAGAACTGGAAGAACTGGTTGAAAAACTTGATTATGAAACGGTTCAGGCTGAAGCAATACTAAATGCTAACTTAAAAAATGCAAAACCCCTGGCATTGCCAAAACAAATACATAAAGAATTAACCAGAATGAAAAATTATGAGCCAGACAAACACATTCGCCTTATGCGCTATGATTTTCATCCAACATTAGAAGGAACTTGGGCAGTTAGTGAGGTGAATAGTGACGTCCCCGGCGGCTTCGCAGAAGCCTCACTACTACCTAAGCTGGCGGCCGGATTATTTAAAGACAGGCATTATCAATACAAAAATTTTGGAGACATGATTGCAAGTGCAATTGCCGCAAAAGTCAGGCCAAAGGGAAGAATCATGTTCATACACTGTACCTCTTTCAGTGATGACCGACAAGTGATGCAGTTTTTAGGCGACAAATTAAAGGCGATGGGTTTCACTGTTATCTATGCAGCCGCTGATCACCTGCGATTTGAAAATAACGTAGCAATCAGTATTCTTGATGGTAACGAAGGGGAAGTCGATGCAATATTCAGATTCACACCTCTTGAATGGTTAATCGCAATGAAGCCTAAGCGGTGGAGCGGTTATTTTGATACCATTACTCCGTCTTGCAATCACCCGATCGCAATATTTGCCCAAACAAAGAGATTTCCACTTGTATGGGATGCACTGGAGAATGAGGGCCTTCCATTTACCACTTGGCGACGGCTTCTTCCGGAGACACATGAGGTCGCGGATGTAAAGGGTGATGAGGGGTATATTTATAAACCTGCTTATGGACGGGTTGGAGAAAAGATATCGATAAAAGAAGCTTGTCGGGATGATGAGTATGAAAAAATAATTGCCGATGTGAAAAGGCATCCCAAACAATATCTGGCACAAAAAAAGTTTAATAGCAAACCATTAGTAAGTGAAACTGGTGATGAGTTTCATGTGTGTCTGGGAGTCTATTGTGTTGATGGCAAAGCAGGCGGTTATTATGCCAGGATAAGTAAATCTCCGCGTATCGATTCTTATGCTGCCGACATTCCTGTATTGATTGAAAGGACAAAAGCGATATGACAGGTAAAGACATATTCAAAATTTGGGCTCCTTCAGGTGTTAGATGGACAGATTGGGTTCGTCCGGTTCCCTTTGTTTACATCAGGGATTCTTTCAAAGCAGATACAACTTGCAATTTTACGATTCCGCCAATAAATTATATAAGCAAGATGCCTGTAAACACGGCAGTCATTATAGATTTGCCCGGTTATAACAGCATAAATGAAGGACTTGCTCTTGCTCAAATTGGTTTTCGTCCGATTCCTCTTTATAATGGTACATTCGAGCAGGAGGGGGCGATGGCTCTTGTTGATAATCATGTAATTGAAAGTGCATTGATATGGGGAGCATCTGAACTTGCAAAGATTGAGATACAACCGGATGCCTTGCCGGCGTTTTTATTAGATAGTAATCGCACTCACAGATTTAAAATGAATGTTTCAATTTATGATAACAGTTGGGATTTATATGACCAGGATGTACCGTCAGCGGAGTATTTTTTAAATCATGGTATTCATAACATTATTGTCAGGAGTGAAAAAATACAAGTAGACCTAGCTAAAATCTTATATAAATACTCTAGGAAAGGAATTAGAATTCTTTTTACAAAAGGATATGAAGCACCAAAAGAGGTTAAGGTTAAGAAACCGAGAAAAAGGAAAGTTTGTTAATATGATAAAGTTTGATGGTACAATTGTTCAGTTTGGCTTTGGAGCGGTAGGAAAAAGCTTCTATGAAAAAGCAGCGAAAGAAATTAAATATAATGAATATAAGTATTTTGTAATAACCCAGGACAATTATGAATTCGAGGCGTACATAAATCTTGGCGGATTGGCAGCAAATTTTATTCCTCATGAAATAACAAAGGATAATTATCGAAGTGTATTCGGAAAATACTTAAAAAGCGGTGACTTACTTTTAGATTTTGCGGATACAGTGGGAACAATGGATATTTGTGACTGGTGTGCCGAAGAAAATATTATGTATATGAATACCGGTGCCGCGGATTGGCCGGAAAAATGGCTTAATATTTTTGAACAGGATCGTCTATTAAGTGATGTAAAAGATAAACATAGGAAGAATGATTTAACGAACAAGTATCCCATTGTATTACAGCATGGCAATAACCCCGGTTTAGTTTCACATTTTGTAAAGGCGGGTATCGAATACATTGTATCGACTCAGTATAAAAAAGACAGGCGGTTGAAAGCGCTTATTCATCAAGGCAGGTTTAACGAGGCAGCTCATATACTAGGGATTAAAATGATTCAGATCAACGACCTTGATACACAAAAAATCAAAGATAGTCCTGATGACAACACGCTGCTTAACACATGGTGTGTAGATACGTTCCTATATGAAATGATTACCGAAGCGGCTATCAATATAGGAAATCATGAGAAGAGTGATTTTGGTCATGACTGCAAATTCATAGATCCTATGCAGGGTTTTCTGGAATTCAAATATCTTGCTGCCGATAAAAAGTGCCGTGCTTATTGCCCAAGTGGTGCTTTTGATGGTTTCTTAGTTCCGCATGAGGAAACAGTTACCATAGCAAAAAGCTTGGAAGTCAAGCATCATGGCGAGGTGGTTTACCGTCCGTCCGTGATGTTTTTATATGCCCCCTGTCACTTGGCAAGTGCATATATGGCCAAAGCGAAAGTCAACGAATATCCGGAACCGGATTTGACAAAGCCGTTAGACTGCGAGAATTATAATGAACAGACGATAATTCGGGGACATGTTTATCCGAAAAAAGCAGAAATTGTCTATCGTGAAAAAATTGCGTCTGGGACCGAATATGTGGGTGTTCTACTGATCGGTGAAAATTTTAAACCGGTGTGGGTTGGTAATCGTGCCGAGCTTTCCTTTCTATATAAAAATCCCAAACACTCTTATTGGCAGACGCCCACGATTACCCCGGTGGCAATGTCGGCATTGTCTGCCGTTTGCTGGATGCTGAAAAATAAAGATAAAGGCGGTATTTATTTTCCGGATGATATCATGGATTATAAATATATTTTAAAAATAGCCGAAAAATATATTTCAAAAACAATTTATCAAACGTATGATAAAAAAACAGTGGCAGAAGCTCTTAACATTGATTTTTCAAATTTGCAAGTTAAAGATTTCTTGTCACATTAGGTAGGCACATAAAGATTAGTGCCCGCCACCGCCGCCTCCGCCACCACGTCCGCCGCCGCCATAACCACCGTGCCCGCCGCTTCGGGCAGAGTAAGAAGCAGAACGTGTTGCTGTTCTAAAAGAACTACGGGAGTGGGAGTGGTGGAAGCGTCTTGAACGGTAGTAAGGATTGCCAAGAACAGAGCTTTCATCAGGCCATTTCATGTTAAGTGTTTTATTTACTTTTTCTGAAACACCAAATGCAGTTGCATATATTAAATATTGTTCCCATAAGGCCAAATCTTCCACAGTTTTATCTTTCATAAAGTCTTTGCTGTTGAAGTAGTTATATAATCCCCGCCATTTTGCATATTCATCTTCTCCGAATTGTGTGAGTAAAACACATTTTGAGGATAATTTATTCAGAGGAATGGAGCTGATTATAAATCCAATGCCCAGAATAAAAAAGGAGCCAAATGCTAAGTCTATTCGGGTCTGAGACATAATAGCGTTTACTACAGTTATTAGAATAATACCTGTTATTCGGAGCGTTGCAGACCATTTTCTCATTTGATTTCGTGGTTGCTGATAATCAGCTTTTTGAAAATACCCTTGCGATGTTCCGATATTTATAATAGCATTTTTTACATTTTGGACAAAAGCATTCGTGTTTACATAATCAGAAGAAATCTTATACTGAAAAGTATCCATTGGGATTTCAATACCACGTGAATGCCTCATAATTAAGTTGAAATATTGCTCTTCGGTTCGTGTGAGTGGTTCAAGAACTGTTGTATGTTCTTCCGATACCGGTCGGTATTTTACAACGATTTTGACATTCTCAAAAAGCCAATCTGTTTGTGGTTTTATTTTATCTAATTCAATATAATGTTTACGAACGAGGCTGAGCAGGATAGCAGCATATCCGTCCTGAATAATGTCAGAGGATTTATGCTTACAAGAGACTAAAACAGCGGCAAAAATAGGGTCTAAGTTGCTTGGAATCTCTCTGTAATGTTCATATACTCTGGCTGGCTTATAAAAAACATGTTTTTTGTTTAATAT
>CAYPIB010000085.1:0-11522 GCA_964410675.1 uncultured Roseburia sp. | reverse complement strand
GGCGTGTCGGAATGGCAGACGAGGCAGACTCAAAATCTGTTGTGGGCAACCACGTGCGGGTTCAAGTCCCGCCACCGGCATCTTAAAAGTCTTGATTTATCAAGGCTTTATTTTTTTGCTTAAATATTTTGATTCATATATCAGCTTAAAAATTGCAGCATAATAGAGCAATAAACTTAGGAAATAGTAAATTTATTCTTGATGATGCTGTAAATTTCCAATAAACCTAAAAAAGAAAAAAAATAAACTGTATTTTGTTGTAAAGGGGTAAATAATGTAATATAATTTAGATATTAAAATTAGGAGGGGAAGAATATGAAGTTAAGAAAGATCAAATTTTCACTTTGTATTATGCTGATTGTTGCATTATTAATCAGCAGCAATGCCAATTTAGCCCAAGCAGCGGCAAGTTACAAGCGTCTTGTCGGTGTGGGAAGTAAAAAGGTAACATTGGAAAACGGTACACAAGTTAGTTGTCACAACCTAGGTACCATGTGCGTAGTGGGAAGCACAGTGTATTGTATTAAAACTGACAACGGTAATAATGCTAGTACATTATATGCGATAGCAAAATATACTACAACACCCGCTACGACATCAAAGGTAATAACAAATTCCAGTAATAAAATAGTTAGTTTAGGTCATGCAAATGGAATGACTTATTATGAAGGTTCTTTTTATATTGCGACTGCACGTCAGCCGGGAAAGGGAAGCCAAATTGTTAAAGTAAGCAAAAGTGGTATAATTGAAGCAGAATATGTGGCAGATTATGAGGTATCATCAATTTCCTACTGTCGAGCTGGATATTTTATTGTGAATGCACCTAGTAATAAACCAGGGTACTTATGTTATGCAGTTGGTAAAATTTCAGGAAATAAATTCACATCAAATAGGTTCTTCTATGTTAAGGATGCTGTTAATTGCTTTGGACAGGATACGCACTATGAAGACGGAACATTTTATATTGTTAGAACAGTAAATGAAGCTCAATTAAAAAAGAATAAGATATTAATGGTAGATTTAAGTGACACAATTTTAAACAATAAAATGTACTCCTCAAAAACTCTGAATATTAATGATACAAGCTCTGCAATAAAATTTGAAATAGAGTCATTAGATATAGTGAGTGGAACTAAAATGAGGTTTTGCATTAATGGTATAACGAGTGATAATACTTCAAATGATGCTATTTACACGATTGACTTATAAACCCGCATAAAACTTAGATTCTTAAAAATAGTGCCTCATTTTATAAAGAGGCACTATTTTTTGCACTAAGTCAGTCTATTATTCGCCTTTTCCGGCAAATTAAATATATTAGAATCCATAAGCAGATTCCAATTCCCATTAATATTATTTTGTTTTCAAGCCATATTTTGTTATTGGCATCAACAAATTTAAGAAGCGGATACAGATATGCGACTGCGGGAAACCTTATCATACTTTTTGCCATCAATGTCAGAAGCCAAATAATTCCGCATACGGCGGAAGGAACGTGGGATTGCTTACTTAAAAAGGATGAAAAAATACCTATGCTTGTAAAGAAGAATGTTGTAACCATAAAAATAAAGAGTACTTCTAATAATGAAAAGTTCAATACCCAAAACCACAGTCCCAACATACAGGTGATACATAGAACAATGGAAATACCCGTTACAACAAGGAATCTTCCGGTAACCCATTTAAACAGCGATTTTGATTGAACAACGATAACCTCAATCATCGGGTCGGAAAGTGTCGGTACCCACTCACAAACTAATATCGCAATCAAAAATGGAAAAATAACTTCAAATCCAAGTATAGGCAAACTTACTAAATCCCCGCCCGTTATGCAAAGTACAGTAAATGCCATAAGAACAGCGGTAGTGATTAAAGCGATATTAGCTCGGCATTTTTTGCCTTCTATTATCATAATAGACAGCATTTAACATTCCCTCCAGTACCTTTTGCCACACAGAAGCAGCAAAAATGAAAGCAATCCCGTACCAAACAAGAAGCCCCAATTGCAGACCATGAGCGCTATCGACTGATACCCAAATCCCAAATACGGGTTGAACAGTTTCAATGGCTCGCCAGTCAGCATATAAAATGGCAGCCACCGGCTGTCGGGGACAATCGTCACGTTGAGAAAGAAATACCCAGCCATAAGGATATAGACAAATCTTATATCGGTCAAAACAGGTAAAGAAACTGCGCATCCTATCGTAAAAACTGCCATCGGTAATGCCACACTGATAAATCCGATAAAGTATGGATTTAAATCTAATGGAGCCGGATTGAGAAATAGGTGTACAAGAGCATTAACCACAAAATATATAACGACTATTACAAGTACGACACTTAGATTAGCGATTAACTTTCCGGTGACATACTGTCCCTTTGTGAGTGGTGAAGCCATGTGTAATTCGGAAACACCCAGCTTATTGTCACGTCCAATACGGTTTGCAGTCATGAACACAAATCCGAACATCATCAATATAACATCAGTAAGCAGCCGCGACACAACATAGCCGCTGTTTTGCAGTTGATTGTCTAAACGTATCATGTTTTGGGCCGTTGGAAAACTATCCAAACCGCCTATTACCAAGGTGACTAAAAGAATTACCCAAAAACCAGAATTTTTAATCTGCATTTTCCATTCGTATTTAGCAATTGTCAGAAATCTAAACATGGATTTTTCCTCCCATACAATAGATGTAAGCATCCTCTAATGTTTCTTGGGCAGGAGCTTGGTTGAAAATGTCGGCTTCATCCATAATACGCGCTTTAATACCGCCTCCTGTATAAGCTACAGAAAGAACAACGGTCTGATCTTGCAAACCGGAAAGCTCCTGCTCGGAAAAGACTTCAATAATCTTTACTTTACCTTTCACTTTATCTAAGAGTGCGTCGGTTGAACCATTATAAAACAGCTTGCCGCCCCGTAATACGGCGACCTGCTCACAGAGCTGATAAATGTCTTCAACAATGTGTGTCGAGAGTATAATTGTCCTGTCGGACTTTGCGTAACGTGAAAGAATACCGCGAAAGCGTACTCGTTCTTCAGGATCAAGCCCTGCAGTAGGCTCGTCAACAATTACAATGCGTGGATCGCCGACTAGGGCTTGGGCAATACCAATACGCCGTTTCATACCGCCTGAAAGCTGACCGATTTTTCGATTTTTAAATTCACCCATTCCCACATCTTCCAGCATATGAAGCGCTGCTTTATCATCCTTGATACCTTTTAGCCGTGCCATGTAGACAACAAAATCTAATGCGGAAAGATTGTTATACATCGTTAATTCCTGCGGCAGATAACCGATATTGTGCCGGACAATATCACCGTTTTTTATTGTGTCACCGCCTAAAACCGTAATTGATCCCTCAGAAGGCCGAAGTATTGTTGCAATCATACGCATGAGCGTTGTTTTGCCCGCACCGTTATGACCAAGCAATCCAAAAACGCCTGTGCCAATCGAGAAGCTAACGCTGTCAAGTCCTTTGACTTTTTTCTTATATAGTTTTGTTACGTTGTTTATCTCTATGCTGTTCATTCTGCTTCACTCCATTCGATACCGTTTCTTAACCCATAATAAGGATAAAAATGTGACCTGCTAACATCTATTGAAAGCCAAATTGTACTGCAAATTATAATGACACAGGCTAATATTGCAAAGGCTTGGTGCAATATTGACGGTTGATTCGTCAGATTTAATATGCGTTGTTTGGCTGCCATAAAATCCAATGCTCCTAATGTACTGCGCAATGATTTCTTTTTATCAGCGGCATACTCCATTAGCCTTACCATGACTTTAGCATATTCGATTGCCTGTAATTCTCCGTGAAACACCTTTAACACGGAGCGGTCACAGTCGATTTCGCAGGCTAAAGAAAATTCATGACGGCTAATCCAAACAATAGGATTAAACCAATGGATACAACAAACAAAGTCAAAAATCCATTGCAGTATCATGTGCTTTCTTTTGACGTGTAACAGCTCGTGGGTTAAGACTGTTTTCAATTCTTCGTCAGTCAAAGCACTGATGATTTCCTCTTGTAAGACAACAAAAGACCGCCATGAACTAATAACATAAGCAGGTTCTTCAATCTTTCCCAATAGAAGCGGCGGGGTATGCCGCAAATTAACTTTTTGTAAACTGTCATCATATATCGTAAGAATTCGGTCTATTGTGCACCCGGCATATTTACTTATCCGACTCTGTGCCGCAAAAACTCTTGCAATCATAAATGCTGTAAATACGCCTAAACCTATTATCCAAACAAGAGCAATTATTTTGAACATTTCTAACCGCATAGGCTCGTGGTAAAGCAATACAGCGTCAGGTATAGTAAGCGGAAAAGTATAGAAGAACGGTATAGTTAGGTAAATAAAAAACGGTAAACTGTGACGCATCGCTTTTTGGATAAATATCAGAAGAATATATGCAATGCTGCCTATTATAGAAAGGAATATTACAATATTGAAAAGGTCACTTATTTCCAAATTTATCCTCCTGTTCTTCAATAAGGGCTTTGAGTGCGGACAATTCCTTATCCGTCATATTGCCGCTCTTAATGAAACCTGAAACCATGTTAGTAACCGAGCCGTCAAAAATCCTTTTGAGAAAGTTTTCACTTTCCGCTATCTGACATTTTTCCTCCGAGATATTAGGCGAATATAAATATCCTTTGCCCTGTCGCATTGTAGATAATGCACCTTTCTTCACCAAACGTGCAAGGTAAGTTTGGATAGTAGTCTTACTCCATTTAGTACTGCTCAATGCTTCGATAATCTGATTAAGGGTTTGTGGAGCGTCCGACCATAGGACTTTCATAACCTGCCATTCAGATTCAGATATTGATACATAAAGCTTATTCATTTTTTCACCTCCCAAAATAGATTGATAGTACGTAGTTTTACTATACTTGATAAAAATTCTTATGTCAATTTATTTTTATAAATATTATTATAATTATACTTTACAGAATTTAAATATAGTGATAATATATATCTAAGAGATATATTGGAAGGAGGTATTAGAATGTTAGAGTATATTATATTGGGAATGCTGCTTGATGAAGTACTGACCGGCTATGATATTAAAAAGTTTATTGAAAACGGAGTCGGTACTTTTTATAAGGCAAGCTATGGGAGCCTATACCCATCATTAAAAAAAATGACGACGAAAGGTTATTTGATAATGTTTGAACAACCCCAAGGCGGCAGACAAAAAAAGTACTATCAAATAACCAAACAAGGGAAAACTGTCTTTAATGAGTGGCTTTCAATGCCAATGAATTTAAACGATAATACGGACCAGCATTTGGCTAAAGTATACTTCTTTGACAAACTCCCTGCAGATATTCGCAATCAGCAGTTACAGGAGTATGAATTAAATAGTATCAATTATCTGCGTAAATTGTATGAGTTGGAAAAAAAATACACAGCAATGGATCATCAAGATTGTTACTATTATAAATTAGCAACTCTCTATTATGGCATTCGCATTACTCAAGACAATATAAAGTGGTGCCGGCATATTAGAGAGCAAAAGAAATTGTCGGATTTGATTGATAATGAGATAAAATAACATGATGCAGATTAGGGAAGGGATGGCTTGTATAATAAGCTAAAGGTAATATTTATGATAACAAAATCGCCTAGCGGGGCATTAAGTCCTTACTACTACAAAAATGGCTATTTTCATGGGATACATTATGGAAGTTATTTTGATGATAAGGAAGCCTTATTTTCGATGATGGAAAAGGAAGAGGCATTTATATTAAGTTCGCCCGAAAAACGTAGAATCTTAATTGATTTTTATGAAACCAATTTATCAAATATTGTAATGGAAAAGATTGTATGGCATATTGAGCGGTTAAGGCCTAAAATTATTAAGCTTGCAATAGCAAGTGATAAGAAAAGTTTAAGGATGCTTCGGAAAGCTATGAATAGGGCAAAGACAATTGACAAAGGGCTGCTTTATTTTTCGACAGATATGGAAGACGGAAAAACATGGTTAGTTAGTGATGACTTCATTAATTAGAATTTTCTATCAGAGCTGCCAAAAAGATGATTATGTTGAGGGTATCTTATGCAAAAAGAAATGATAAACAAAAGTATTGATTACATTATGCAACATTTAAATGAGAATATATCGGTAAAAGATGTAGCAGGTCATTTTCATTTCTCTGAGTTCTATTTTAGCAGAGTTTTCAAGGCGGAAACTGGGGAAAGCGTGTATGCATTTATCAAACGTCTTAAAATGGATCAGAGTGCCATTGATATGAAATTAAAAAGGGATAAGAGTATTACTGATATAGGGCTGGATTATGGATATAGTGCCTCTAATTATAGTTCTGCATTCAGAAAACACCTTTCTTCTTCACCGGCGCAATTTCGCAAATCAACGAATGCGGAAAGTATTGCCAGCCCTTTTTACCCTGAAAGGATTGAAGTTTTTAAGTTATATAATGACTATGCTGCCAAAATCAAGATAGAAGAAATCGCGGATATATTTGTAATCTATGAGAGAACGATTGGAAATTACCATGAGTTGAAAGAAAAATGGTTACAGTTCATGGAGATATATAAAGATTTCATTCATGTAGATACATTGATGATTGAAAGATTTTATGATGATCCTTCAATAGCTTCTCACAAAAGCTGTATTTGCGATTTATGTATATCTGTGAATAAAAATTGTACGTTAGAAAATATGACGACAATAAAAGGGGGGAAATTTGCGGTCTATCATTTTGAAGGGAAAATTGCAGATATATTTTGTGATTTACAAGGGATTTTTAGTGTTTGGCTGCCGAAAAGCAGTTATGAGATGGAAGAGAAGTATGGACTGAATATCTACAGAAAGGCAGATGTTGTAAATGATTTTGTTGTCATGGATTTATGTATCCCCATTAAATAGGGCAGGAATTCAGAAGTATTAACATGGATCTACTCCTATAATGAGATTATAAGAATAGATAATGCTTGGATTTCTATGAATGAGAGCAAAACGGAGGCTAAGATGTTTGATGTAAGAAAAATGCAGGAGAGTGTCATTTATGAAGCAGTCAAGGCTGAAAGTGACATTGATACTGCGAAAGAAATTATGTATGAAAATCGTGGACTTGCTAATAGCAAAGACAATGCCGCTTGGGTAAAGTCTACAATGGCCCGGCTGGAAAGTAGATTTGATTTCGATGCCATAAAGCGAATTCGGATGAACTGCCAATGTGGATATGGAATGGATGAGAAACTGGCGCTTGTGAAAGAGTTGATGTCATCTGCAACAAGTATGGAGGAGTTTGCAAATTCGGATAAAGCAAAGGCTGCGGGACTTTTCAGCCGAGATGGTGAACTTTATCTTCAATTTGGATTTTGCCCTTGTCCTATGTTAACGGAAGTAGACAAACTGCAGACAAATACATGGTGCCAGTGTACTACTGGTTATAGCAAGGTTCTTTTTGAAAAAGCGTTTGACTGTGAGGTCGACGTCGAGTTGCAAAAAAGCATAAAAACAGGCGATGATATTTGTCTGATGAAAATTATTCCCCATAGTCTAACTTGGAATTAGAACTTAATATAAATTGAACTTTCTTATAAGCCCGATTGGATACTATTCAGCCGGGCTTAAGTGAATGTTAGAGTTTAAGTGTCTTCTAAACTCAAAAATAGTTGCATCATCCAGTGACTATGACAATCCGCATCTAAATGATTTGATATCATTCCTATTTTATCTTCTTGCCAAAATATCTTATTTAAATTTTTCAATCTATTACCTTTTTCTCGTACGTTCATTTTATATTCAAAGGCTTCAAAGTCTTGAATTTTAAATCATTAAAATTACTAAAAATTGGATAATTGGAAAGACTAAGATAAAAGACTATGAGCAATCAAGTAATAAAGGAGTGTAAGCATGAATTTATTTAATATTATTTATACTCATCCAATCGGCACACAAGTAAAACTTCCAAACAATGAGGCAAAAGAAATAAGTGGTTATGAGTGGTTGAACAATACGTGTAATTTAATTTTTTCTGATGGAACAAAAGTTAAATATGCGTCGGTTGAAGTCAGTGATGAGGAGTAAAGAATTAATTAAAAACTTTCGCTGCCGGTATCATCGAGAATGATCCTTGAAGAGTCTAGGATGCCATCTTTACCATTGACTTATAACCAGCCGTATAAAACATAGATTCTTAAATATAGTGTCCTGTCTTACTATTGGGGCACTATTTTTATTTCTATTTCATTAAAAGTATGGTAATATAATTCTATGTGAGTTTCGTAAGCAAGCAAGGAAAATGCTGAATGAAAGAAGGAATTAATATGAAAACTAGATTTAAAAATGCCAGAATTTTAACAATGGCCGATGGGGATACTGTAATTGAAGGGGAATTGCATGTTGATGGAAATAGAATAAGTTATATTGGTAATAAAAAGGAAGAATTTGAAAGCGAGAAATGGGACAAAGTAGTTGATGTTCAGGGGAATTTACTGATGCCTGGATTTAAAAATGCACATACCCACTCGGCAATGACATTTTTACGTACCTATGCAGAAGATGTACCGCTTCATACATGGTTAAATGAAAAGGTATTTCCGATGGAGGCAAAGCTACATCCGGATGATATGTATCCGCTTTCAATTTTAGCGATTATGGAATATTTGACAAGTGGGATTACCGCTAATTTTGATATGTATATGTCTCCGGAGGTTGTTGCTAAGGCCTCTGTTGATACGGGATTTAGAACTGTTTTATGCGGAAGTGCGAATAATTTTGGCGGTACGGCACAATCTTTAAAGAAAGAATATGAAACACTAAACAATTATCACGAACTGATTCGTTACCAATTGGGATTTCATGCGGAGTATACAACATCGATAGAATTAATGAAAGATATTGCTGCACTGGCCGATGAGCTTAAAACCCCGGTTTATGTACACAATTCTGAGACCGAAGATGAGGTTGCAGGCTGTATTAAAAGGTATGGAATGACACCAACTGTTTTTATGGACAGTATAGGCATGTTTCGGTATGGCGGCGGCGGTTTTCACTGTGTTCATATGAGCGAAGAGGATTTGAATATTATTGCGGACAAGGGTTTATACGTTGTCAGTAATCCGGGTTCTAATTGCAAGTTAGCAAGCGGTATTGCTCCGATTACAGAGATGCTTGAGCGAAATATTTGTGTTGCATTAGGTACGGATGGTCCGGCAAGTAATAACTGCTTGGATATGTTTAAAGAAATGTTTTTAGTTACCGGTCTTCAAAAAGTAGTAAAGAAAGATGCAACAGCAGTAAAATCTCTTGATGTTTTAAAAATGGCAACGACAAATGGTGCAAAAGCGATGGGACTGCATGATTGTGATACGATTGTGGAAGGCAAACTTGCAGATATTATTATGATCGATTTGCATCAGCCGAATATGCAGCCACTGAATAATATTCCGAAAAACATTGTATACAGCGGAAGTAAAATGAATGTAGCGATGACTATGATAAACGGGAAAATAGTATATGAAAGAGGAAGCTTTTATATTGGAGTTTCGGCAGAAGAAATTTTTAAGCAGGCGAATGCTATTATAAACCGGATGAAAGAAGCATAACTATGACATGCAAAGAAGCAGAAAAAGCAGTCCCCTTATTTTTTAAAAAGGAACTGGAAGATAAAGAACTAAAGAAATTTATAAAGCATATAAAGAAATGTCCGAATTGCAGAGAGGAGCTTTCTATTTATTACTTGGCGACAGAAGGCATTGTTCGATTGGAAGAAGGAAGCAGCTTTGACTTAGAAAAAGAGTTGGATATTAAGCTTGAAGAGGCGGTACAGAAATTACAGATGCGTCATAATTTGAAGATTGGTTTGTATATCATCGAAATTTTATCTGTAATTATTATTTTAGTAATATTAATGTTCTTTTTATAAAAGGAGAAATATGAGCAAAAAAATAGTATTGATTGATGGACACAGTATCATAAACAGAGCATTTTATGGTGTACCGGATTTGACAAATAAAGATGGACTGCATACAAATGGTATCTTTGGCTTTTTGAATATTTTATTTAAAATACTTGATGAAGAAAAGGCAGAATATCTAGCGGTAGCATTTGATGTTCATGCGCCTACATTCAGGCATGAAATATATAAGGAATATAAAGGGACAAGAAAGCCAATGCCGGAGGAATTAAGAGAACAGGTTCCGGTGTTAAAAAATGTATTAAAAGCAATGGGAGTGCTTGTGCTGGAAAAGGCAGGGTTTGAAGCTGACGACATTCTTGGGACATTGGCTAAAAATGCAGAAAAGGAAAACTTTGAGGTTTCCCTTGTATCAGGTGATAGAGATTTATTACAAATTGCAACTGAGCATATTAAAATACGTATTCCAAAGACGAAAGGAATACGAACAGAAGTAGAGGATTATTATGCAAAGGATGTTTTAGAAGCGTATCACGTAACTCCGGAGCAATTTATTGAATTAAAGGCACTGATGGGAGATTCATCTGATAATATTCCGGGAGTTCCCAAAGTAGGTGAAAAGACTGCGACAAGTCTTATGACTGAGTATGGAAGTATTGATAATATTTACGCACATTTAGATGAAATTTCCAAAAAAAGTATAAGGGAAACTTTAGCTGCCAATCGTCATCTGGCTGATCTTAGCAAGGTATTGGCAACTATTAATATTGAAGCTGATATTGAGTTTGAATTGGAAGATGCTAAAATCAAAGATTTATATACAGAAGAAGCATACCAATATTTTATCGAGTTGGAATTTAAAAATATGCTTTCCAGATTTACTACCGGTAAGACTGAGGCGGCAATAGAAAAAGAAGCCTTTCGTTTGGTAGAGGGATTAGCCAAAGCGAACGAAGTATTTGAGACATGTAGAAAGCAAAAGAAGGCGGCTTTTGCAGTTTTTGCCGAATGGATCAGCAAAGCAAACGAAGAGAAGACTCCGCTTGAGCTGCTGATGCAGGGCGAGAGTATTGAGTATAATCAAGTTTTAGGAATTGCCCTTTCTTATAGTGAGAAAGATCATGTATTTATAAAAACAGGAAATGACGTAACGGAAGAATTTTTAATTAATCAATTAAATGTTCTTGCGGCAGAATATTTGGAGGCGAATAAGAAGTTAATTGCATTTGATATTAAAAAGGAATATCAGTATTTTTCGTTTAAAACAATTGACAGACATATAACCGATTTATTTTTTGATACAAAGCTGGCGGCCTATTTGCTTAATCCATTAAAAAGTGAATATGGAATCGAGGATATTGCAAATGAATATTTAGGCATAGCAGTTCAGACAAGTAAAGAGTTATTTGGAAAATCTGGATTAAAGTCGGCACTTGAACAGGATATTGATAAGTTTCTCACATTCGCCTGCTATCAGACTTATGTTAGTTTTATGGCCTATGATACGTTAGTAAATAAGTTAAAAGACGCTCAGATGATGAAGCTGATGGAAGAATTAGAGATGCCTCTGACTTATGTCTTATATGATATGGAAAAGGAAGGTGTCATTGTCAAGG
>CAYPIB010000084.1:10332-11754 GCA_964410675.1 uncultured Roseburia sp. | reverse complement strand
TTTTATATCATCTTCTAAATCAAAGAGAACTACTTTGCTACTTAGAAAGAAAAAGCGTTAAAGTAATCGAGTGGCTTGGGCGGCATTCCCTAATTATTTATTTACTGCATCAGCCTGTTATATATTTTATGTTATTAATTATTTTTTAAATTTACAGCAAAAAAGAGGAGGAGGTATAGCCAAGGGACGCCCTAATGACGAGGATATTTCCGGAGCGGCTGAATTCTTTAAGGGAAAGGTAAGCCAATGTAAACAGGGAGATTAAATGAAAGATTTTAAAAAGATAATGAATACAAGTGAATATGATTTCCTTAGAGAACATGAAAGGTTAGGAAATAGAATTATCCTTCTTGGCTTGGGTGGAAGTTATGCGTATGGAACCAATAATGAAAATAGTGATATAGATTTTCGGGGAATTACATTGAATATGCCATCGGATCTTATTGGTTTAACTGAGTTTGAACAGTATGAGGATAGAAAAACGGATACAGTAATCTATTCATTTCATAAAATAGTGAAGTTATTGCTTGAGTGTAATCCCAATACTTGTGAAATTCTTGGTTTGAATGAAGAGCAGTATTTGATAAAGACAAAATTGGGTCAGGAGCTTCTTGATAATAAGGGGATTTTTCTCTCCAAAAGGGCAGCAAAATCCTTTGGCGGATATGCCAGTGCACAACTGAGACGCCTTCAAAATGCAATAGCCAGGGATTCCATGCCGCAGACAGAGAAGGAAAAACATATTTTAAATTCGGTTAAAAATGCCTTAGAGGACTTTCAAAGACGTTATACCAGCTTCGACAGCGGAAGCATCCAGCTTTATATAGATAAGGCTGAAAATCCGGAATTAGAGTCAGAAATTTTTATCGATGCGGCATATAAGCATTTACCGCTCCGTGATTATGAAAACATGTGGTCTATCATGCACAATGTTGTGAAGGATTACGATAAGATAGGAAAACGGAATAAGAAAAAGGATGATAATCATTTGAACAAGCACGCCATGCATCTAATCCGATTATTTATGATGGCGATAGATATTTTAGAAAAAGGTGAGATTAATACGAATCGAAGCAATGACCTCGATTTGCTTATGAAGATAAGAAATGGCGGGTACCAACGAGAGGACAAAACATTCGACAGAGAATTTTATGAGATACTAAAAGATTATGAAGAGCGGCTTAAAAATGCGGTTCAAGCAAGTGTTTTACCAGATAATCCAGACATGGAAAAAGTAGAGGCATTTGTCGAGTATATAAATAAAAGAGCTATAGAGGGTGATTATTAATGAGGGATATTACAAAAGAAATTGAACAAAAATTGTTGGAAATAGAAAAGAATGAAAATGTAAAGGTGCTGCATGCGGTTGAATCAGGGAGCCGTGCTTGGGGATTTGCCTCGCCGGATAGTGATTATGATGTT
>CAYPIB010000084.1:9155-10322 GCA_964410675.1 uncultured Roseburia sp. | reverse complement strand
GAAGATTATCTTAAGCTCAACGAATCGAGAGACGTGATAGAATGGCAGCTTGATGAAGTACTGGATATTAATGGCTGGGATTTAAAGAAAGCATTGAAACAGTTTTACAGGGGAAATGCGACTTTATTTGAATGGAGTAATTCTCCAATTGTTTATAAAACGACTGAATTATGGAAACAGATATATGATGAAGCAATACATTACTTCTCTATAAAAGCTGCGGCATATCATTATAATGGAACTGCAAAAAGTACATACAGCCAGTATTTACAGGAAGAGTCGGTAAAATATAAAAAGTATTTTTATGCTTTAAGGCCGTTGCTGGCAGGAATATACATTCAGGAATACCTTTGTCCGCCACCGGTATTATTTGATGAACTTATGAAACTGGATTTGCCGGCGGAGCTTCGTAATGGAATTAACGAGTTGCTGGAAATCAAAAAGAGGAGTGATGAAAGCAAAAAAGGTGTGCAAATACCTGTTATCCGGGAATTTATAATCGATGAAATAGAAAGACAAAAGGCCTATGTGGAAAGTATTTCAGATGACAGAAAACGTGAATGGGAAAATCTAAATGATATTTTTCTAGAGATTTTAAAGCAATAATAAAGGAGAAGGAGATTAGAAAATGAATGATTGGAAAAAGGATAGAATTAGTTCTGCTGTTAATGGTGCTAATCCAACAATACTAGCAAAGATGAAAAGTGGGTTTGTAGCTTTTGGTGATACTCAATTTTTGCCAGGTTACTGCGTATTATTAGGGTATCCAAAGGCTGCTTCCCTAAACGATTTATCATTAAAAGAACGCTCTGTTTTTCTAACAGATATGACAATTATCGGCGATGCTATTACACATACCTATCAACCTTTAAGAATAAATTATGATATTTTAGGAAATACAGATGCTTTTTTACATGCACATATCTTTCCCAGATATGAATGGGAAGAGTTACAGTATAGAACGATGCCTATCTGGCTTTATCCGGGAACAAATTGGAGTGATCCTAAATATCAATATACTCAAGAAAAGTATGAGGAGAAACGACTTATTTTACAGGCCAAATTAAAAGAATTGATTAAAGAATACTACGCAGAATGATACTATACCTTGCAGTGATGCAGGGTATTTCCTTATTATAAAAAATGTACCAATTGATACAATAGAAA
>CAYPIB010000084.1:0-9055 GCA_964410675.1 uncultured Roseburia sp. | reverse complement strand
AAAAAGGAGGTAAGAGTTAAGCTATGAAATACGATTGTTTAATAATAGACGATGAAAAGCTGCTTGCAGACAGTACGGCGGATTATTTTAATCTGTTCGGTGTTAAAACAGCAGTTGTGTATAGTGCTTCAGAGTGCCGAAAGTTTTTTCGGGTGGATACAGCAGAACTTATGCTGCTCGATATAAATCTTGGTGACAGCAGTGGTTTTGAGCTTTGTAAAGAGCTTCGTGAAAAAACCAAAATTCCGATTCTGTTTATTTCTGCGCGGACAAGTGATGATGATAAGATTATTGCGCTTAATATCGGCGGCGATGATTATATTCAAAAGCCGTATTCGCTTGGTGTCCTGCTTGCAAAGGTGAAAGTGGTACTGAAGCGTTACGGACAGAGTATCAATACAGAATATTCCGATGACCGGCTGAGGGTGGATTTTCATACAAAGGAAGTGCTTGTTGAGGGCAATATCGTCAAGCTGACATCGCTAGAATTTAAGTTATTATCCTATCTTATCAAAAATGAAAATAAGGTAATTTCAAAGCAAGAGCTGTTTGAGGAAGTTTGGGAGGATAAGTTTACAGGTGATGGAACGCTGAATGTACATATTCGTAAAATACGGGAAGCGATTGAGCACAATTCAAGTAAACCGGAATATATTATTACTGTTTGGGGTGACGGCTACAAGTTCATGGGAGGAAAGCAATGAAAAAACGAACCTTTCTAACCAGCCTGCTAATTATTTTTGCAGTAGAAATTGTAGTTCTCATCCTTTTTGCAGTTCAGGATACAGATAATACGCAGGATGCCGTTTTGATCAACGAGGCAGTCCAGTTAGTCCAAGCTGACTGGAATACAATTAAAAAGCATAAAAATCAAACAACTCTTGACTATGTTGTGCTTGATCTGGACGAAACTGTCTTGTTCAAAACAAAATCAGGGTTAAGTGAGAGTGTAAACATGGCAATTATACACCGGGATACGATAGTCGATATCCGGGTTGGCAGCTTGGTTGTGGGTAAACTCATTATTAATAACGACAGTGCACAGATTTTTAAGACGTTAAAACAGACAATTGTATTTGTTATTTTAATTGCCATACTGGTACAATGTATTATCTGCATTGGATATGTCGTTTATTTAGATCGTACTATTATGAAGCCTTTTCATAAATTAAAGGGGTTTGCAGAGCGCATTGCAGGCGGAAATCTTGATATTCCGCTTGAGATGGACAGACAAAATCTTTTTGGTGCATTTACGGAGAGCTTTGACATTATGCGCGCTGAGCTTAACAAGGCAAGGAGTGCAGAAGCAAAAGCCAATGCCAGCAAGAAGGAACTTGTTGCGAAGCTTTCCCATGACATCAAAACTCCTGTCGCAAGCATAAAAGCAGCTTCAGAAGTAGGGGCAGCACTTGCGGACAATAAAAAAATTAAAGAAAACTACACACAGATTATTTACAAAGCGGATCAAATTAATATACTCATTACAAACTTGTTTACGGCAACGTTAGAGGAGCTTAATCAACTTTCCGTAACACCCGAAGATATAGAGAGCAAAGAACTTAAAAACCTGCTTGAAAACTCCGACTACTTTCATCGTGCAATAATTCCAGATATTCCCGATGGCGTTTTATTTATGGATAAGCTGCGTTTACAGCAGGTATTTGACAATATCTTTGCCAACTCCTATAAATATGCAGACACAAGGATAGATGTAACGGTTTATAGAGACGGTAACTACCTTGTTGTCCGCATTGAAGATGATGGCGGAGGTATCAGTGCAGAAGAATTACCTCTTTTGAAAGAAAAATTTATGCGGGGGAGTAATAAAGATAATGTCGAGGGGGCAGGTCTTGGCCTTTATATATCTGATTTTTTTATGAAAAAAATGCATGGGGAGCTCATTATTGAAAATGGAAAGGATGGTTTGAAAGCAAGTGTAATGATTTCTTTGAGCGGCAGAATTTAAGGAATATTTAAGGTTTACCTAAAGACGTTTAAGAATTGAAAAAGTAAAATGGAACGTGTATAAAGGAGGCTCAATATGAGAAAAATACTTTTAAAAACTGAAAATTTAAGCAAGTCCTTTTCGAGCGGAGGAGCTTTGCAGCACGTTCTAAAAAACATTGATTTAAAACTTAATCAGGGTGATTTTACCGTGATTATGGGTGCAAGCGGTGCCGGGAAATCCACGCTTCTATATGCCCTTTCGGGAATGGATACACCATCACTCGGTACGATTACTTTTGGGGATCATGTAATATCTGATTTTGGCCAAGACGGACTGGCAGTATTCAGACGTGACCATTGTGGATTTGTCTTTCAACAAATATACTTAATTGATGGAATGTCTGTTATGGATAATGTGCTTTGTGCAGGACTTCTTGTCAATAAGGATAAAAAGGCAATTGTGGCAAAGGCAAAAGAATTATTTGCAGCAGTGGATATTTCTGAAGAAACACAAAAGAAGTTTCCTACCCAAATATCCGGCGGAGAGGCGCAGCGGGTAGGAATCGTCCGTGCGCTGATCAATTCCCCTGAAATTTTATTTGCCGATGAGCCTACCGGTGCACTTAATTCTAGAACGGGGCTTGATGTTTTAGATACGCTGACAAAGTTCAACGAACAGGGTCAAAGTGTTGTTATGGTAACGCACGATAAACGTTCTGCCCGTCGTGGAAATCGTATTTTGTATTTACAGGACGGCATTATTATGGGCGAGTGCAATTTGGGTAAATATAAAAACGGCGATATGGAAAGACACCAAAAGCTGTCGGCCTTCCTTTCAGAAATGGGGTGGTAACATGAGAAAAAGCTTTCTTCTGGCACGCTCTAATTTACGCAAAGCAAAAGGGCAGACGATTGCCATTATCGTACTTATCTTGCTTGCGGCATTAATGCTTAATTTATGGCTTATGCTGTCGATGGACTATAAACAGAATTTTGACCGTTACCACGATAAGTTAAATGCCGAACATGTTACAGTTGTGGTTGACAGGGACAGTGATGAAATGCGGAAGTCTCTTACCCAAACGCTTGAAAGGGATGAACGTACCACTGAGTTTACTTTGGATCATATCATGCATGTACCGGGCTTATTTGAGTATAACGACGGTGAAATCAACTCAGAGCTTGTTATTTTCGAAAAACAAACCGCTCTTTCCCGTTTAATTGGACAAATAGAAATTGTGGAAGACAGTAAGATACAAAGCGGAATTTATATGCCCATACTGTATAAATCGGGCGATATAGCGGTTGGCAAAACAATTAAAGTTACGATCGGGAGCAATGAAGTAACCTATACCGTATGCGGCTTTTTCAACAGTGTTATGATAGGCTCACATAATTGCGGTATGGTCGAGGTTATCTTGACGGAAGATAAATATAAGGAACTGGAAGAAACAGGCTATGCACCGAAAGCCACACTCTGTTCCGTGCGGATAGAGGATAAAACGAAAAGCGAGGACTTTGAGGCAACGCTGAAAAATATGGTGGCTTCACATTACCCCGAAGCACAAACCATAAGTAATTCCTACACACTTGTGAAACAATCCCGCTATATCTCACAAATGATTTGTTCAGGAATTATGAACGCAATGGCGTTTTTTGTTCTTTTAATTTCGCTCGTCGTGATTGCGTCCAATATTGTCAATTATATTCAGGAAAATATGAAAAATCTTGGCACATTGAAAGCGATTGGATACACAAGTAAACAGATTATTTCTTCTCTTTTATTGCAGTTTTTAGGAATTTTTTTGATTTCTGCCATAGTTGGTGCGGGCATTTCTTATGGTCTGTTTCCCTTTGTAAATACAATGATGATTTCTCAGACAGGAATACCGTATCAGGTTCGGTTTTTACCATTGCCGCTGCTGCTGACGCTGGTCATTTTAGGCGGCACGATTGCACTGGTGGTGTTATTCTCTTCACGCAGAATCAAGAAGGTAGAGCCTATTGTTGCACTTCGTCAAGGAGTACAAACGCATAACTTTAAGCGAAATCACATTCCGCTTGAACAATCCAAAGCTCCGCTCAATTTTGCACTTGCGCTCAAAACAACACTTTCGGGTAAGAAGCATAATGCAACCGTTTGTATTACCATGCTCGTTCTTTCGCTGGTCGTGGTATTTTCAGGATTGATGACTCAAAATATGATTGTAAATACAGCACCATTTTTCAATCTTATCGTCGGCGAAACAGCAGATAGCTGGATTAATATGAATACCGAAAGCGAAAATGATTTTTTACAGGAAATGAATAATGATCAGAGCGTCGAAAAAGTTTATCTCTATAATTCAGTTGAAGTTCGCCATGTCGGTGGTGTTGTGCTGGAGGCAACTCTTACAGATGATTTTTCGGATGTAAATAACCAAAGCATTGTATTTGATGGGAGGTTTCCAAAATACGATAATGAGATAGCAATTGGCGGAAAATACGCAAGAGAACATGATTTGAAAATAGGAGACGAGATAGTAATAACAGCAAGCGGAAAGGAAGCAAAATATATCATTTCAGGCTTTACCCAAATAAGCAACATGCTTGGTAAGGACTGTTTAATAACTAGATCAGGTTACGAACGTTTAGATAAACTTCAAAGTACCAGTTACTATATGAATCTTACGGATGGAACGGATATAGATACTTTTAATTCAGAGGTAAAAGAACGGTTTGGAAATAAAATAAACGCAACGGTCAATATGAGGGTAATGTTAAATACAGCAGGTTCCGTTTATGTTTCACTGATGACAATAATCGTTGTTGCCATTCTTATATTAAGTGCAATTATCATTGTATTTGTGCTCTATTTGCTTGTACGAACAATGCTGAATAATAAAAAGCAGGATTACGGGATTTTGAAAGCACTCGGCTTTACGACAGGACAGCTCATTTTACAGACAGCACTCTCTTTTATGCCGTCAATTGTCTTTTCAACGATTATTGGAGTCGTTGGGTGCAGCTTTATCATCAATCCTTTGACAGCACTATTTTTAAGAGGTATCGGCATTGTGAAATGTTCCTTTATTGTTCCCGTTGATTTTATCACGATAGCAGGAATAGGACTTATATTATTTGCGTTTGCGATTGCATGTCTGTTGTCTTTGAAAATTAAAAAAATTGCTCCCAGGGCTCTGCTTACAGGGGAATAGTACAATTCATACGCTGGTCAAAAAGATAAAGGTCAGCCGCGCCTACTACATATCAGCCGCTTGTTTTCCGGTAAAGCAAGCGGTTTTTTCATGCCCTCTTTTACATAGACGTCCACATCCACATCGAATCCAAGAATGAGACGGTGATTGTGACCGCCGATGATGTGAGACGGCTGGCACATAACAAAATCATTTTGTAATTTCCTGCATTTTCAACAGAAACTTCTCTGCCGCTTTGGAGAACACCTGATAGCGTTTCCATACCAGCGTTGCAGTGGATTCCAACCGGGGAGAAAGCGGCCGGAAGCAAAGGCTGCAATTCCCTTCGGTGTAAATCAGTTTATCAAAGCACAGTGCATAGCCCAATCCCTCATCTACCAAAAGCGAGGCATTATACACCAGATTGTAAGTGGCAACCACATTCAGCTTAGAGATATCCTTTTTCAGCCAATTTACCCCTGGTTTTACTTCGCGGGAAAGAATCAGCGGCTTATCCCAAAGATCCTCCGGTGAGACAGTTTCTTTTTGAGCGAGCCGAGAATCCCGGCGCATCAGCACCCCCCATGTGTCCTTAAGCGGAATCTCTATGGATTCATATTTTTTGGGGTCAATGTTTTCGTATATCAGTCCTAAATCAATGAGTCCCTTATCCAATTGTTCCAGAACATATACAGAATTACCGCTGGAAATATGATAATGGATGTTTGGATATTGTTCCTGCAATTCCTGCGCAGCCTTGCCAAACAGACGGACATTGTCTGTTTCACCTGAACCAATATAGACATCCCCGGCAATGACTTCATCAGAAGAAGCAATCTCCCTCTCGGTTTTTCCTACCAGATCGAGAATTTCCTCTGCACGCTTACGCAGTATCATTCCTTCCTCTGTCAGTGTAATTCTTCGGTTGCTGCGGATAAAAAGCTGCTTTCCCAGCTCCTCCTCCATATCCTTCAGCTGACGGGACAGGGTAGGCTGGGAAAGATGCAGCGATGCAGCAGCGCCGGAAAT
Source organism: uncultured Roseburia sp. (assembly GCA_964410675.1). Lineage (GTDB taxonomy): Bacteria > Bacillota > Clostridia > Lachnospirales > Lachnospiraceae > RGIG3040. The sequence continues at coordinate 2,903 of CAYPIB010000084.1, read as the reverse complement.
ACTTTGCTCCCGTGTGACCGCTAAATAATATTGTAAAACACGAAGTTCCATAGAGACTTCCCCCTTTCTTTTGAAAAGAGTATAACACTTTTATCTATGCTTGTAAAGTATAGAGGCATATCCAATATAAGTATTTGTTATTTATATAGCGCACTGTTACAATAAAAACAACTAAATTACAGTGTAAGGAGTGAAGCAAATGAAAAATAGAATTCTTGTTTTTATAATAGCGAATATATTGATAGCCTTACTTATGACCGGGTGCGGCAATATAAATGAAAATACACCGCAGGCCTTTCCGGATGGGGAGAGTGTTTCAAAAAGCGGTTTGGAGACAGAAGAAACTGCAATTGCCCTCACCTCTGAAATCGTTCAATTAGAGGATGGATTTTCTGCTGTGCAATTTGAGGGAGACGATGGATTAGAAGCGTTCCTTGCTGCCGGCGGCGCATCCTCTGATCGTGAAGTCGTCCAATTTCTATCTTCTCATCTGCCGGCTGATTTTGATATTTTAAGCGGCCTTTTCGGTTGCAGCACCATAGCGGTAGCCAGCCCGGAGGGGGACCGGCTTTTTGGCCGGAACTTTGACTGGGAGAAATGCGATACTTTGGTGATTTTGTCAAAACCTGAAGCAGGCTATGCCTCTATTTCTACTGTGAATATGGATTTTATCAGCCAAAACGGCGGCGAAGTCAGCGCAGCGCTTAAGTTAAATGAGGTGAGAACTCTCGCGGCACTCTATGCGCCTCTGGATGGCATGAACGAAGCAGGATTTGTTGTATCCGTTAATATGATTCAGGACTCTGCTGCCATTGATCAGAATACGGACAAGCCAGACATTACTACGACCACGGCAATTCGCCTGATGCTTAATCAGGCGGCAAGCGTAGAGGATGCACTGGATTTGTTAGAGCAGTATGATCTGCACGCCTCTATGGGTATGATGATCCACTTTGCTCTGGCAGATACCACCGGGCGAAGTGTTGTCGTAGAATATGTGGACAACGAAATGTACATTACCGAAACGCCGGTCGTGACAAATTTTTATCTATCCGAGGGCGAGAAGAACGGAATCGGCACCGCTCAGTCACATGAACGGTTTGATCTTTTAGTACAGGCTCTCTCTGAAAAGGAAACCATGAACATGTCGGATGTACGGGATGCACTGGACAGCGTGAGCAAAGGCAATTTCGGAGAGTTTGAGTCCACCGAATGGAGCATTGTATTCAATCTGGATAATGGAACGGCTCACTATTATCACCGTGAAAATTATGTAAACCGCTATGTATTCAAAATTAAGTAAGGGAGGTTTAACGGGATGAATTATTTTAAATTGCTATGGGATTTATACACTCTAAAACGTAATGATAAGAAGAATTATAAAAAAATTAAAAAATTACAGCTAAAGAAGCTGCGTGACATACTGACCTTTGCTTATGAACAATCTGGTTACTACAAAAAAACCTTTGAGACGGCGGGGATTACTGAGGAAAACATCGCTACTGCGCCTCTCACACAATTTCCCAAGCTGAGCAAGGCAGAGCTCCTCACACACTTTGACGAGTTGATTACGGTTTCTGATTTGACGCAGGAGGAAATGCGGCGTTTTGATGCAGAGGAAACGGTAGACCGTAAACTATTGAAAGGGAAATATCATGTGGTTCATTCCTCCGGCAGCACAGGGAAACCCGGATATTTCCTGTATGATGAAGCCGCATGGAGCAAAATGCTGTTAGGAATCATCCGCGGGGCGCTGTGGGATATGTCCATGTCACAGATTTTAAAGCTGCTGGCCCGCGGTCCGCGCATTGTTTACCGAGGAGCGATGGCTGTGGGAGACGGCATCGACGGCATTCACTTAAGCCAGCTGCAGCTTGATATTAAAACACCGCTTTCCGAGTGGATTCAGCAAATTCGGACATTCAAACCAAACATCATCATCGGATATCCATCAGCCATAAAAATTCTCACCGAGCAGGTGGAGCACGGTGAAGTAGAACTCAATGTTCTCCGAGTCATTTCATGCGGGGAACCGCTGGGCAGCAGTCTAAGGCGCTATTTGGAAAAGACGTTTCATGCCGGGGTAGTTAATTTTTACGGTGCAAGCGAATCTCTAGCTCTGGGCGTGGAAACTAATCCGGAGGAAGGCGTAATCCTGTTTGATGACATGAACGTCATCGAGTCGATAGACGGACAGATGTATTTGACTTCTCTTTATAATTTCGCACAGCCTTTAATCCGTTATGAAATTTCGGATCATCTTACCCTTCAAGAACCGGAGAAGGGCGGCCGGTATCCTTTTACAAAAGCGATAGGACTTTTGGGAAGAAACGAAGATATTCTGTGGTTTACCGATGGAGACGGAAACCGGGAGTTTTTACACCCGCTGGCTATTGAGGGCTTTTGCATGGAAGGATTACTGGATTATCAGTTCAGACAAACGAGCGAAGACTCATTTGAGATGCTGGCGGAAAGCTCTGACATAGCTTTTAGGGATGAAATCCGCCGCCAGATGCTGGAACAAATGAGAGGGATTTTAAAAGAAAAGAAGCTTTTTTATGTGCAGTTTTATATACAGTTTGTGGATGAAATCAAGCCGGATTCACAGACGGGGAAAAAGCGGCTGATCATAAGGGATTTTGAGAAGGAGAATCAAGCCATATGAAAAAAGTACTTTTACAGGGAAAGGACATCTGCAAATCATTTTTACAAGGCCGCCGGTCCTTGCCCATTCTAAATAAAGTGAATGTGGAAGTCTTTGAGGGTGATTTCACTGTCATTATGGGAGCATCCGGTGCGGGAAAATCAACGCTTCTATATTCTCTAAGCGGGATGGACCGCATTACAAGCGGCGAAATCGTATATCGGGGCAAGAAAATCAGCAGTCTTACAGAAAAAGAGAT
>CAYPIB010000083.1:0-12162 GCA_964410675.1 uncultured Roseburia sp. | reverse complement strand
AAAATTATTCTACTGCGGCTGTAGCACAGCATACGTTTACGCTTGCCTTGACGCTCATAGAAAAGCTAAGCTTTTATAATCACTATGTAAAGTCAGGTATTTATGGAAGCCAGGACCGCTTTTCTAATTTTGATCAAGCATTTATGGAGCTTGAAGGTAAAACCTGGGGTATTATCGGTATGGGCAATATAGGGCGAAAGGTATCTAAAATAGCAGAAGCATTTGGCTGCAGGGTAATTTTTTATTCTGCTTCAGGTAATAGTAACTGTTTGGATTATGAAAGAGTGGATTTAGATATTCTATGCCGGGAAAGTGACATTATTTCCATTCATTGTCCATTGTCAGAACGCACAAGGAATTTAATAAATCTGGATACGTTGTCTAAAATGAAGAGAACGGCAGTGCTTATTAATGTAGCCCGGGGAGCGGTTGTAAACAGCAGGGACTTATATACTGCTTTGACAGACAACCTAATTGCTGCCGCCGGACTTGATGTACTCGAAGAAGAACCAATTGCTCCTCATAATCCGCTTAGTCAGATAATGGACAGCACAAAGTTAATTATTACCCCGCATATGGCATGGGCCAGTACCGAAGCAAGAACCCGGCTGGTAGATGAGGTATATAAAAATATCGAGGCCTATTTAAAGGGTGCGGAAAGAAACATTGTTTATTAGTTTAAGGGAGGAACTTATGAAAAGTGAAATTAGAGATTTGAAGCTGGCACCTTCAGGAGAGCTGAAAATAGAGTGGGTACGCCGTAATTGTGATTTACTTCGGATGTTAGAAGAGGAGTTTACAAAAACGAAACCTTTTGCCGGAAAAACGGTTGCCTTATCGGTTCATCTGGAGGCAAAAACGGCATATTTATGTAAGGTGATGGCAGCAGGCGGTGCAAAGATGTATGTGACCGGCTCGAATCCGCTTTCGACACAGGATGATGTTGCGGCAGCACTCGCAGCGGCAGGACTGGAAGTACATGCGTGGTATAATGCGACTGACGAAGAGTATAACCGCCATATCCGCAGTGTATTAGAGATAGGTCCTAATATTATAATTGATGACGGCGGCGATTTAGTGCAAATGATGCATACAGAGTTTACGCATTTAATTCCCGAAGTAATCGGCGGCTGTGAAGAGACGACAACAGGAATTTTGCGCTTAGAATCAATGAATAAAGCAAAAGACTTGAAGTTCCCGATGGTCAGAGTTAACAATGCTGACTGCAAGCATTTATTTGACAATCGATATGGTACCGGACAATCGGTATGGGATGGTATTAACCGGACAACAAATTTAATTGTCGCAGGAAAAACAGCAGTGGTTGCCGGATATGGCTGGTGCGGCAAGGGTGTTGCGATGAGAGCTAAGGGCCTTGGTGCAAAAGTCATTGTAACAGAAATTAATCCGGTGAAAGCAATTGAGGCTATTATGGATGGATTTGATGTTATGCCGATGAAGGAAGCGGCGAAACATGGTGATTTCTTTGTGACGGTAACAGGCTGTGATAAAGTTATTACAAAGGAATGCTTCGAAGAGATGAAGGACGGCGCAATATTATGTAATGCCGGACATTTTGATTGTGAGATAGATATGGCCGGGCTTCGTGAAATAGCAGTCAGCCGCCGCGAAATGCGCAACAATATTATGGGGTATGAGTTAGCTAATGGTAACATTCTTTGCGTACTCGGAGAAGGCAGACTTGTAAATCTTGCCTGCGGAGACGGGCATCCGGCAGAAATTATGGACATGTCCTTTGCAATTCAGGCTCTTTCCGCAAAATACCTTGTCGAAAATGCGGACAAATTAGATGATATGCTTATCGACGTGCCAAGAGAAGTAGATGAAGATGTAGCGGCCAGGAAGCTTGCATTCCTTGGGAAAAAAGTCGATGTGCTTACAAAAGAGCAGGAAAAATATTTGTTTGGTTAATCATTTTTTATTTTTGACATATCCGATTAATTTATTTTCATATAAAATTTGAAACATGTTTACTAAGCGTTCCAAAAGAGGCTCAATTTCTCTTTTGAAACGCTTTTTTACTATCATGGAAATTTCATATATTGTTTTTTCTCCGTCCATTTGCTGCCAAATAAAGCTGCCGTATTTATCCAAATGAATATGGCTGATTTTTGGTCTTTTAAAGAGCTTTTGTGCAATAAAATGATAAAAGCCTTTATTTAAAACATGAACAATAACAATGCCGCTATTGTCGATATCCCAAGTTACCCTAGGGTTACTGACTGGAATAAAATCTAAATAATTTTCTTTACTCATGATGCTCCTTTTTTTGAAAACAAAAGCTCCAAAGCGAAAATACGAGCAGTAAAAATGCCAGCAATCCAATTATATTTCCGACATTTACGTCTAAAACCGCAGGAAAAATATTCGGAATAAAGCTCATTAAAATACTTCCTATCGTCTCGTTTTTCAATGGTATGATTGCCAGTACTGCCAATATAATACCGATTAAACCCTCTCCGGCAATGAGTCCGGAGCTGTATAAAACACCATTTTCCACAATATCTTTTTTATGACCCTCATCCTTGCCTGCCCTTTTTTCGACGAACCATTTCACAATTCCACCTGCCATTAAAGGCGTACTCAAATGAATGGGCAAATAAAGACCAATGGCAAATGGCAGCACCGGGATTCCAAGTATTTCAATAATAATGGCAATGAATGCTCCTATAATGATAAGTGCCCATGGAAGATTCCCTCCCATTACCCCTTCGACAATCAGTTTCATTAACGTTGCCTGCGGTGCAGGCAATTCGGCTGAACCATATCCCCATGCCTTATCTAATAAGTATAAGACACCGCCAATTGCAAGTGATGAAGCAAGGACACCGATTAATTCTCCAATCTGCTGCTTTCTTGGAGTGGCACCTAAAATATAGCCCGTTTTCAAATCTTGAGAGGTATCGCCGGATATCGCGGCAACAATACAAATAATACCGCCGATAGCTATTGCTGCCGTCATACCGGTTTGTCCGATTATTCCCATTCCTTTTAAAATAAGAGAGGATACGAGCAAGGTTGCAATTGTCATGCCGGATACCGGATTATTACTGCTTCCGACAAGACCTACCATTCTGGAAGATACAGTAGCAAAAAAGAAACCGAAAAATATAACAATAAAAGCTCCCAATAAATTTATCGGAATAATCGGAATAGCCCAAATAGCAATGGATAAAATGATAATGCCTAATAATATAAATTTTATATTCAAATCCTGATTTGTTCGATTATTTGTTACGGAGCCTTTACCAAATCCCTTTAATGCATCTTTGAATGTTGTCACAATAAGCGGAAAGGATTTTATGAGGCTCAATACTCCGCCGCATGCGACAGCTCCTGCCCCAATGTACTTAATATAATTAGCCCATATCGCATCAGAGCCGCCCGTGGCATATAATTGGGCTATGTCGACATCTGCCGGAAAGATTGTTATATTAGCACCAAATAATACAATGAGAGGCATTAACACAAACCATCCGAGTAAGCCGCCGGAAAATAAATAAGAAGAGATTTTGGGACCGCAAATATATCCAACACCTAAAAGTGCGGGCAGTACCTCCATACCGATACCGGAGCCCTTATAAGCGGGAATCTCATAGTGAACCTTACTTGGAAAAGCTTTTAAGCCATCGGCAATAAACTTGTAGACTGCGGAAATACCAAGTCCGGCAAAGACAGTAACAGCCTTGGAGCCGCCTTCCTCACCGGCAAGAAGTACTTCGGCGCAGGCAGTACCTTCCGGATAAGGCAATGTCCCATGCTCCTGCACGATAAGCGCCTTTCGTAAAGGTACCATAAATAAAACGCCAAGTGCACCGCCGATGAAAGCAATAATAAAAATTTCAAGCAGCGGCGGCTTTGCGGTTCCCCATTCCTTTGCCCATAAAAATAAAGCCGGTAATGTGAAAATAGAACCGGCGGCAACTGATTCGCCTGCTGACCCCATTGTTTGAACCATATTATTTTCTAAGATAGAATCCTTTTTTAATATCAAGCGGATAATACCCATAGAAATAACAGCTGCCGGAATAGAAGCAGAAACTGTCATCCCAACACGTAATCCTAAGTACGCATTTGCCCCGCCAAATATAACAGCAAGTAATACCCCTAAAATAATTGAAGTTGCAGTAAATTCCGGCATAGTTTTTTCGGCCGGAACAAACGGTTTAAACTCTTCGTTATGACTCATTTTTAGTTACCTCACACTATCTTAAATAATTAGAATATTCTTACTAATTAATATCTATATTTTTCCATGAATCCCAAAAATTATTCTTTAATTGTTGAATCGATGTGAAATTATAAAAATGAGCAAAAAAATGAGGGCATCTAGTTAATATTACCAGTTGCCCCCAGTTTATAAATGTGTAAAAGATAAAAGCGTGTTTAGCGGTTAATTAAAGTATCTCTTTAATAACCCTTCAAAAGCTTTTCCATGTCTAGCCTCATCACGAGCCATCTCGTGAACAGTGTCATGGATTGCATCTAAATTAGCAGCCTTAGCACGTTTAGCAAGGTCAAATTTACCTGCAGTCGCACCATTCTCAGCATCAACTCTCATTTCAAGATTTTTCTTTGTTGAATCGGTTATAACTTCACCAAGCAATTCAGCAAATTTAGCAGCATGCTCTGCTTCTTCCCAAGCAGCTTTTTCCCAATATAAACCAATTTCCGGATAACCTTCACGATGAGCGACTCTTGCCATAGCAAGATACATACCAACTTCTGTACATTCGCCGTTGAAATTTGCTCTTAAATCTTCTAAAATATCTTCAGAAACACCCTGTGCAACGCCTACTACGTGCTCAGCTGCCCATTCATTTTCACCCGTTTGAGCAGTAAATTTTTCTGCCGGAGCATTACATACCGGACATTTTTCAGGAGCGGTATCACCTTCATGAACATAACCACATACTTGACATACAAATTTCATAATTAAATCTCCTTTTCTTTTTGTTAAAAGTATAATTAGACCTACTGTATTTTTTAACAGCATTCCGGACAATCACCATAAAAGTAAGTAAAATGACCGGATATATTGCCATCAAAATCAATTTTGTCAATATTTACAATTGACTCGGCAGCTTTAATATCTAAATCTATAACCCGTTTGCACTGGCTGCAGACAAAGTGGTAGTGAGGCATTGGGTTACCATCAAAATGATCAATGCCATCTCCAATGCGAAGTCTAAGAATTTCACCGATTTCAGATAATAAAGTAAGATTACGATAAACGGTACCAAGACTGATGTTAGGAAATTCTTTTCTCACTTCTAAATAAATAATATCGGCAGTAGGATGATCGGTGCGGCCGATGAGACAGCGTTTAATAGCTTCCCTTTGTTTGCTGTACTTGAGTGTATTCATATAATTTACCTGCCGTTAAACTGATATTGATAATTGTTACTATTATTATATCATAATGATTTTGAATGTCAACAGATTATTTTAAGATATTCATAAAATTTTTATAATATTTGGGTGGGACTTTATAAATAAACGTAAATAATATGCTATAATTGTCTCATAGTTGTAAGTTGGGGTGAGAAAATATGAAGAAAAAGAAAAATTCCCCTTCGCTGCATAAAAAGTTGATTACTATCAGTATTATTGTGGCAATTATGCCGGTTGCACTAACGAGCATTGCTTTTGGTTTATTACGGTTGTATCTTTTTGAATCCATTGATAAACCAATTTTAAAATTTAGCCCGGCATTAGAAAAAACATTTCTAATCGATATGTTAATTGCTATTATTTTAATTATGTTAGTGACAGTTACGATTCTCGGAAGATGGATTATCAAAGATATGATTCGGCCGATTAAAGAGCTTGGTGTTGCGATGCATAATATATCAGAAGGTAATTTCGACTATCAAATGACAAACAAATACAGCGGAGAAGTAGGGGTTCTCTATGAAAATTATGAAGATATGCGCTTGCGGTTAAAGGAATCCACGCATGACGGAATTGAAAATGAACGTAAAAACAAGGAATTGGTCAGCAATATCTCTCATGATTTAAAGACTCCTATTACAGCCATTAAAGGCTATATTGAAGGGATTATGGATGGTGTGGCAGATACACCGGAAAAAATGGATAAGTATATTAAGACGATTTACAGCAAGGCGAATGATATGGATCGGTTAATTAATGAATTGACTTTGTATTCCGGCATTGCTTCCAATCGAATCCCATATAATTTTAGAAGAATCAGTGTCAGTGAGTACTTTAATGATTGTATTGATGAAATCGGTCTTGATTTAGAATCAAAAAATATTGAACTTAATTTTGATAGCCTGGTAGGTCCGGAAACAGTTATTATTGCAGATCCGGAACAGCTGAGCAAAGTAATCAATAATATTGTCAGTAATTCCATTAAGTATATGGACAAAAAAAAGGGTATTATTGATATACGCATATTAGATCAAATAGATTCTGTCAGTATTGAAATAGAAGATAATGGAAAAGGCATTAACCAAAAAGATATTCCCAAGGTTTTTGAACGCTTTTACCGTACTGACTCCTCTCGTAATTCGATGCAGGGCGGCAGCGGAATCGGCTTATCGATTGTAAAGAAAATAATTGAGGATCACGGCGGTTATATTTGGGCAACAAGTAAAGAGGGTGAAGGAACCTGCATTCATTTTGTAATAAGAAAGTACGAAGAGGTGGACAACGATGAATAAAAAAGGAAAAATTTTAATTATTGAAGATGAAACAGCAATTGCTGATTTAGAAAGAGATTATTTAGAAATAAATGATTATGAAGTAAAAATTGAAAATGACGGAAAAAAGGGCCTTGAATTAGCGATGCAGCAAGAGTTTGATTTAATTATTTTGGACTTGATGCTGCCGGGCATGGATGGCTATGAAATATGTAAAAAAATACGGGAAGAAAAGAACATTCCTATCATAATGGTTTCAGCAAAAAAAGATGATATTGATAAGGTGAGAGGCTTAGGTCTTGGTGCAGATGATTATATGACTAAGCCATTTAGTCCAAGTGAGCTGGTGGCAAGGGTAAAGGCACATCTTTCCCGTTATGAAAGACTGATTGGATCGACGCAAAAAAATAATGATATTGTAGAAATCAGAGGTATCCGTATTGATAAAACTGCGCGCCGCGTCTATGTAAATAATGAAGAAAAAACGTTTACAACAAAGGAATTTGATTTATTAACATTTTTGGCAGAAAATCCGAATCATGTCTTTACAAAAGACGAATTATTCCGTGAAATTTGGGATATGGATTCAATCGGAGATATTGCGACTGTTACTGTCCACATCAAAAAAATTCGTGAAAAAATTGAGTATGATACAGCGAAACCACAGTATATTGAAACAATCTGGGGTGTTGGATATCGCTTTAAGGTTTAATAAGGAAAGAGAAAATGCTGCCAGAAATAATTTACGAAGATAAGCAAGTATTAGTTGTGTATAAGCCGGAGGGTATGGCAGTAGAGACAGCCAAAATAACAGAGCAGGATTTATATAGCTGGGTAAAGTCATATTTAGCAAAAAAGGGTGAGGGCAATGGCGACGCTTTTATGATTCATAGACTGGATCAGCCGGTCGAAGGACTTTTGGTTTTTGCAAAAACACAAGCCGCCGCCAAAATACTAAATCAACAGATGGTCCGAAAGGAATTTGCTAAAGACTACCTTGCAGTCATATATATTATAGAAGCGTTACCGACTGGTCATTCCAGTAAGCTTGAAGACTTTTTATGGAAGGATGGGAAGAGCAATACTTCAAAAGTAGTAAATTCCGGTGTAAAGGGTGCCAAGAAAGCAGTACTTTCTTATAACCCAATTGAATTCATTGAAGATGATGATTCATCAGGCAGGGCAATGCTTGTAGAAATTCAATTAGAAACCGGCCGCCACCACCAAATTAGAGTGCAGATGAGTCATCATCGTATGCCGCTTCTTGGAGATGTGAAATATGGAACTGAAGCTTCAAAGGCATTCAGCCAGAAATACAATGTCAGGCAGACAGCACTTTGTGCATATAAGCTTTCCTTTATTCATCCTACAACAGGTGATAAATTGAAATTTTGTATCAAACCCAAAAAGCCAATTTTTTCTTTATTTAACAAATAATGAGTCACATAGAATAAAGTAAAACACTCATACTATCATTAGGTGATCGTATGAGTGATTTTTTAATTAAAAATAAAAAGAATATTATATTTTTATTGTTAGTGGCAGGTATTTTTTTGGCGATGAAATATTTACTGCCACTATTTCTGCCTTTAGTGCTTGCTTTTTTAGTGATTGCGCCGATGAATCCGTTTTTAGAAAAGGCGCACAAAAAGCTTCATATCGGAAAAGGATTTTTAGCCGGAATTATATTACTGTTAGTATGTACAGTTTTAGGAATTTTTGTCTGGTGGGCTTGCAGTTGGTGCCTATATCAAGTGGGAGTTTTAATCCGTAATTTGGAGATGTATCAAAACCAGTTTAACTATTTTGTTTTGGACTGCTGCAAATTGATGGAGACACGCTTTGGAGTGAATGCAGTTCAGTTAAAACTGCTTGTATTAGAAAGCGTAGATGTTTTTATTGAGGATATGGAGGTTCAGATTCTGCCGAAAATTATGGACAATTCAATGTTTTGCTTAAAATTAGGTATCGGTGCAATTACGTTTCTTGTTGTTACAGTAATTGGCGCTGTTCTTTTAGCAAAAGATTTTGAAACTATGAAAAAAAAGTTGTCCCGCTTTCATTATTATAATGATATTAAGCACATTCTTAGCAGAATTGGTGTCATGATATCAAGCTTTTTTAAAGCCCAGATTTTAATTTTACTTGTCATTGCCATTATTTGTATGGCGGGATTTTACTTTGCAAGAATTCCTTACCCAATTGTGCTCGGCATTGTGACAGGAATACTGGATGTGCTTCCCTTTGTCGGGACAGGTATTATTTTACTCCCCCTTTCAATATGGCAGCTTTTAAATGGTCAGATAGTTTCAGGTATCATTCTGGCTGTAGCTTTTGTTGTAAGTGCTCTGGCAAGAGAGCTTTTGGAGCCAAAATTAATTGGAGCTAAAATGGGAATTTTTCCAATCGGAATATTGATTGCAGTCTATGCAGGAGTGCAAATATTTGGAATAATCGGTGTATTTTTAGGTCCGCTTTATATGATGATTTTATGTGAATGCTACAAGTTGATTTATAATAAATCAGATGAAGAAGATTTATATTGTTGAAATAATTTGTGGAATCCAACTAATAAAAAAAGACAACGATTCATTGAACCGCTGTCTTTTTTATTATTTACTTTATACGAACCGCTTTATAATTTGTCAAGTTGGAATAAATATTACTTCCGGATTCACTGCGTACAAATGACCCCACTTTATAATAATATGTCTTTCTCGATGTTAAATCGCGGTCTGTAAAAGATATGGTTGATTTTTTGCTGCTTGTTGTTCCTACCAATACGTATTTTCCCTTTTTGGAAGTCGAACGATATATCGCATATCCTGATACACCTTTAGCTTTTTTAAATGAGATGGTAGCTGTTCTCTTTTTGGTACTTTTTGCTTTTGTTATCTTGCTTACTTTTGTTGCCTTTTTACTCGTATAGATTGCTGATGCCGGTTTACTATATCCTAAACTGCTTAATCCAGTTACATTTGGCTTACCGCTTGCGGCATTCGAATACGCACAGACATAATAATTATAGGCCACTCCTGCATCAGGCCCTTCATTATAAACATAATCTTCTGTTTGATAAACCTTTGCACCATTTGGCAGTGTTCCCGCTACGATATAATCACCCTTAGCATCTCTAGATGCAACCGGGTAAGAAACAGTCTTATCAACAACACTCGTTGCCGCAATTGCACTCGTCCTATAAGTTCCAGTGCTTTTTATATAGTCATTTGGGTGCAAAGATGGATTGTATCCGGTTGTATTAACTGCTGCATCATATACTGTGGTTGTATTATTTTGACGATAATAATATTTAGCAGTCTTATTATACTGTACCTTTGATGTAGGTGTTCGATAGACATTATAATAATCTGCACCTGCTACCGGGCTCCACGAAATCTGTATCCCTTCTGCTGTTTGTTTTGCCTTAACATTGTTTACGACACCCAGAACCGGATTAACTGTAAAGGTACTGCCGCTGTAGGTCTCACCAGCATCAAATGGCCGAATCCGGTAATTAACGGTTCCACTGCTAATTGGCAGGCTGGCAAACGTGTAGGATGTAGCAGATGATTTTAAAGTACTGATTTTTTCAAATTTATTATTAGCAGTGTTCTTTTTTTCTACCAAATATCCTTTAATACCGGTCATTTTTTTCCAAGTGACTTTATAGGAACCGTTCGATGTATAATAGGATGCCGTTGTTTTTAACGAGTCTGGTCCCAGCGTGATGGAATCATAATCCTCGATATAGCTTTTTTTCTTATTAATTGTTTTATATGCCCGGACAATATAGCTGTATGTTCCATTGGCTTTTAGTTTTTTATCCGTATACGTTTTAGTAGATGCTTTTTTGATTGTCTTAATGAGAGTATAGTCAGTAAAGCTTTCTACTCCGATACCATTTTGATATGTACTTGTATAACTATCCGTGTTTTTTCGATATATTTCATATCCTTGTGCATCTGAAACTTTATTCCATTGCAGCTTGGCAGAGGTAGAGCTGTTTGCATGGACATACATATTCAAATTGGCTCCCCACGTTGTTGCCTCGGTATAACTCCATTTAGACCAGGTCGTCTTTTTCGAATCTTTATTATAAACATATGCTCTGACACGATAATCATATTTTTGATTCTTTTTTAGTCCATTGTCGGTATAAGAATCACTATTATAAGTTCCAAGACTAACCCACTTAGAACCAACCTTTTTTGCATACTCATACCCAGTCACCATGCCTGATCGTAAAAAGGGAGATATGGTAATGCTTGAAGCCTTTACACTCGTCGTTATTGATTTAATCTTAGGCTGAGGTAATGTATAACTGGCAACATTTGTATAGACTCCATATCGATTACTGCCTGTAAAACTAGAATTGTAAACATGTGCTCTAATATATATAGTATTTCCTGCATAATATGAATTCAAATTCACACTTAAATTTTCGGAAGCAGTATTTTTAGTATATATCGTGCATTTGTTACCTGCACCTCTATTGAGAAATTGACTATTATTAGATATTTCCCAATAAACCCTTTCATTTAGATTTAATGTTGGCGGCTTTATAACCTCAAAGTCAGCATAGGAATTACTGACTTCCTTTAAACGGATATTTCCCAAGGAGGAAATGCTCGTAGTCACTGCTTTTTTATTATTAACCGTAAATGTAAACGTACTGACTGGTCCGGTAGGACTCTTATACGTATTACATCTGGTTTTCGCATCATCTAGATATACATACGTATCCCATTCATCCCAAGTTTTCATTCTCTGTTCCTCGGAAATATTTGCAGCATACAAGTAATAGTGATCCGATTCAGCATTGATATTTATCGTATAGGTTCCATCGGCAAGACCTGATGAAGACTCTATATAACTACCTTTTGAATTACGCCAAGTAAAAGATTTGTTTAAATACTCTAAACGAGGAGTATATGCCCATGTATTTGCATAATTACCGGTGCTGTTCTCGATTAATTTAATATAATAGGCATCTGTATTTGCTACCTTATTCCAATAGAGATAATTTTCATTTTCATTTTGAACTTGGCCAAAGCCTGTAACTTTACCTAACGTTTTATAAGTAACAAGTTTGGCGGCCTGTTTGTCAATCTCCTTCTTTTGAGTAAGAATTCCCTCTTCTCCTAACTGGGCAGCTGATGCTGCTCCTGTACTTGACAGCGCCAGCATACCTGCCAGGGCAATACAAAGTACTGACTTACTAATGCGTTTCATCATTCTTTTCTTCTCCTTCTACATGCGATAAAGATTGGTTTTTTATAACAATTTAATTTTAGCATATTTTTTAATTATATTAAATTGACATAGTGAACAACAATGGCTTTTTTTTATTGTTAATTTTACTTAAAACCATTTTGTAACGAAAACTTACAAATATAATGAACGGAAATACAAACAAAAAAACATGTGAAACTTTGATAAAAAGTGCCAAAACTGGTCGTTCATCCCATTTCACGTA
>CAYPIB010000082.1:0-12170 GCA_964410675.1 uncultured Roseburia sp. | reverse complement strand
TAAAAGATGAATATGCGCAAATAGCCTCTTCTGCATCCCAGCAGCACTTTACCCAAACGACAACTGAAATGACACCGGAAGCCTATTATGAAAGCCTGTTAGGCAAAGCTATCAATGAAATTAGCAAGGGTACCTTTGATGATTTTAAATCAGGAAAGGAAATAGTAAATGCGATTGCGAATGATAAAACTTGGCTTTCTGATTGGAAATAATGTTAGCAGCTAATGATTCATTATAATATACCGCAATCCAATTGAAAAGGGATTGCGGTATTGTTTTCAGCACTTATCTTAGCAGATTTACATATATATCATAATCATCATCTTTAAAAACATTAAAAATTATTCGTTTTAGTTTTTCTGAATGGTCCAAATGGTGCCGCACAGCATCAATTGCAATTTCGGCAGCCTTTTTATTGGGGAAGTGAAATTCGCCTGTCGATATGCAGCAAAAGGCTATATCCTTTAGTCCGGTTTCCTCTGCCAGCAAAAGGCATGAGCTGTAGCATGATTCTAAAAGCAGACAATCTTTTGGTGTCAGTTTCCCTCTTATAATGGGACCAACCGTATGCAATACATGCTTCGCCGGAAGATTATATCCATTTGTTATTTTTGCCTGTCCTGTTGGTTCCTCATGTCCTTGCTTTTTCATGATACTGCTGCATTCGTTCCTCAATTGAACTCCTGCTGCCGAATGAATTGCATTGTCAATACAGCCGTGACAGGGAACAAAGCATCCCAGCATTTGAGAATTAGCAGCATTCACAATTCCATCTACCTTTAGTCTGGTAATATCACCTTGCCAAATAGAAATTTTGTCGGCATGTCTGCCAGTTGATCCAAACTGTTCACGTATCGTTGGTATCTCATGTCGCAATACTATCCCTTTTTCGATTGCTTCTTGTTTTAAGAATTCATCCTGTATTTTCAAAAATTCTTCTGAGACCTGATCAGGCATTCGCATATTCATAAGTGCTCTAAGTACTTTTCTTTTTTCTTCGGTTTTTGACCTTATATGCCCATATTGCTTTGACTCGTTACATAACTCATGGACTAAATAGTTCATCCGTTCTTCTTGCATCATGAATTTACACCCCTTAAGCTTTTCACAATTTCCATTAAGTCTCCATCGATAGATATTGATTTTTCAATTATATCCTGAGGAATCCAAGCTTCTCCTTTATTCATACAAATATACTTTGCATGTTTTAACTCATAGGTCATCTGCCAAAATGGATATTTGATAATACCAGGTGTATTCATTCCAACCCCCAGCTCCAAAAACAAGATGTTTTTTGTCTTATTTGCATCAAAGAAACGCTTATATCTTGCAGATGCTTTATGCCACGCTTCATCTTCTACAAAAAAGTTATCACTACGCAAATTTACTTCCATATCGCCGCCACAAACAGGACATTTGGGAATTAAGTGACTGGGAATCCTGCAATTCTTCTGTTGCTTTAACATTGCCGTAACCTCTGATTCATTATGATACAGCTTTTGGTGACATGCCTTTTTGCATTGAAACAACCCATAATCTCCTTGTGTCGCAAAAATCCTTTCATCCACAAACCCGGATTTCCAAAATTGATGATCAACGTTTGTTGTTAGCACAAAGTAATTTTTATCTTTCATTAAATAATATAAATCCCGATATAGTTTCATAGCCGATGGTTCAAAACGATTGTAATAAATATGACGGCTCCAGTATGCCCATTTTTCTTCCTGGCTTTCAAAAGGATAAAATCCCGCTGAATACATATCCTTCATTCCATAACGCTGAATAAATTCTTCAAAATGAATATGAAACCGACTTCCGGAATATGTCAGACCGGCTGCAGTGGAAAGACCGGCACCTGCCCCAATTACTATAGCATCTGCATGAGTAATCTGATCTTTCGTTTTATCGATTAAACATGCCATGGAATCTGGATTCATATTAATATTCTCCTATCTTTAAAAGTACTGAATACTTGCTTCCATCGCTCCAATAGTATAAAATAGAACAAAACAGCTTTAAATAGCTGTACATACAAAAATATACTAAGGAGCTTTAAATATGGAAACAAATAAAAAAATTCCTGACTGCCCAGTAGAAATGACACTGCAGCTAATTGGAGATAAGTGGAAAGTTTTAATTATCCGAGAGTTATTAACAGGTACTAAGCGCTTTAATGAACTAATGCGTTCTGTTACCGGCATCACTCAAAAGGTTTTAACAAGTCATTTACGTGCCATGGAACATGCAGGCCTTGTTATTCGTAAAGTATATCCCGTTGTACCACCAAAAGTAGAATACTCTCTTACCGAGACCGGATTTAGCCTAAAACCGATACTTGACTCTATGTCTATCTGGGGTACCAATTATAAAAAGAATTTTGATAATACTTAAAAATCTCTCTGGGCATATAAAAATTTGGACCATTTATTAAAATAGATATGGTGGATTTCCAGAAAAATCAGCAATCACACCATGAGGATTTTCTAAGTAGAACACCTCAAAAACAGGATTATCGGCTGTATTATATTGTCCTTTTACAATGGGATTGCTCATGCATTCCTCTTTTACGTTCCTGTTATTTTCAAAGACTGCGCGACCATTTAAGCGAATCCATGCATACGTTGAATCAGATACAGATACCTCAACTGCAGAATTTTCCTGCATATCCTTATATACATCTTTTTGATTATTTGTACAAAACCATAATTTCCCATCATTTTCAAGGCAAAACATAAATGGACGGCACTTTGCCTTTCCATCTCTTCCTACAGTTGCTAAATATTGTACTGGATTTGCATTTAAAAATTCTACTATTCTTGTCATAATTTTCTCCTTTTCATTTAAAATTAATGAGTGTTTTAATTGATATAATCTTTTCGAATATCATTTCTTATATCATATTATAAAGGAATTTCTATCACAAGAACGCACTTGAAAGTGGGTTAGCCACTTTTATGTTTTTTAGTATCCATTGGATACCATGAATTATTTTATCCCCAACAAACCCACCTGCATATTAGATACCCATAGGATTTCAACAGCCCTGAAGCCACAATTTTTCATAATTTCCACATGTTTAGATATCGTAATCGGATAATAACCCACACCATATCTTTCTATATGCTTTTGACTTTCATCATGACTTTTTCCTTTATTAATTTGAAATTGTTTCCATCTTTCTAAGTATAATTTTTTCCCTTGTTCCGAAAAAGGAGCAAAGTTCTCAAACGTTATAAAAACACCCTCGTCCTTTAAAGCTTGGCAGCAATTTTTTATTGCTGTTACACGTTCATCATAATTCAAATAATGATTCACCTGGATTGCCGTAACAATATCAAATTCATTGCTATACTGCAGTTCCATAACTGAACCAACAATAAATTCTGCATCGGAACGTGTAAATCTCTTTTTAACAGCTTCTATCATATGAGGCGAAATATCACAAAAAACAAATTTCTCTAAATCTATTTGTCCTATTGCCTTTTTCGCCATATTTCCCGTTCCGCATCCAACATCCAGCCATGATACTTGCTTACCCATAGCCTTAATTACACTAATAATTTGTTCATAAAATTCATCATAGTAAGGTATTGTCATTCGAATCTTATCATCATACTCACTTGAGTTAAAAGCAGTTACATTATCTTGCATATATACCACAATCCTTTATTAATAATTTGGTTCCGTCATTCTTACAAGCTGAATATCTGTATGATTGCACATTAATTTAGCCATTGACTCCACCCCGAGTATTTCTGTATTTGTATGGAGTATTGCATAAATCTCTCCTATATTTGAATTCTAGTTCAAACTAATCTCCATAAAACCAACCGTAAAAGGCAAATGCGGAAAAATCTTTGTTCCGGTACTCTTAAATCCATAATCTTGATACCACTTCTTTAATTTAAGATTTTCTTCAATGATACCGATTGTCAATTTGTTGGCACCTAAAGAAATCGCTTTCTCTTTTGCAAAATCCAGCAAATTTTTTCCATAACCACAATGTCTGTATTTTGGTAATACCGCAAGCTTTTCAATCTCAATTATATTATTTTCTTTACTTCGCAATTCAATAAATCCGATCATTTCGTTTGATAAACATGCGGCAAACATCAAATTACCCTTTTCTCTTTCAAAAATTAAACGTTCACGTTTGATAAAGGCACCGTTTGTTGAACAATTATCTTTTGTTAACCCAAATTCTTCTGCTACAGTCAAAAAGCTTGTACTGATAACATTCACGCATAGATTAATATCAGAATCTTGTATTTCTCTAATAATTAAATTCTTCATATTTTAAAATCTCCTATACTATTTCAGAACGTTATTGTTTAATTTCAAATTCTGCATAATAAATATAAGTATCATAATCGCCAGTTTCCCTAAAATCTGAAACCTCTTTCCCGATTCGATATTTTCCGTCAGGAAGTATACCATATATAATTTCCCAATCAACGGTCCATTCTGTATTTTGGTCCCTATTGATTATCCAAGCTTCATCTGTCCACGCTAAACCTTGTATACTTTCAATAGCTTCCCATATTCCGTTGACTTCTTTATCCAACCAATATTTACTGCCTGTCGTTAATTCACCAGTTGGTTTTCCACCGGATTGATTGCATACAAGTTTAAGACCAGTTGGGGTTACATCAAAAACACTCAGCTGTATTCCTAACAAATCATCTTTATTATCTTCCTGATTTATCGTGGGATTCTCTATTGCTCCTTTGTCCGTTTCTTCTAAATCTTCCGTATTTTCAATCGGTAATGGTTCCTTAGATTGCGCCGTGTTACCACACCCGCAAAAAATAAAAGCAGTCAAAATCCCTAAACATAATAAAGAACAAATCTGTTTCATATTTATACCCTCCATTCATTACTATTACTAATTACACGCTCCGACAGATATTTTTCAATTTCTTCTGGAGTCAATTTTCTAATTTGCGTATTGGAAAATTCCTTATATTCTACAGCAGAAAATAAAGGAGCCATTTCATCACAAAATTTATCTTTATTTTTACTTAAATATAGCTGTAAGTTTTCTATAGATGCAAAGATTTTATAGGAGACACGGCCTTTCTTGTTTTTTATTTCATAAATACCACATGATTTCTTCATTGTAACATCGGCAGTTCTTAAATACATCTTAGCTGTTTCTAATGACTGGAACGGAAAATTCCATCTTTGCAAACCCCGTCTTTTATCATGTTGTATACAGATACAACGCCCGCAGGTTCCGCAAATATATTGTGTATGTTCGTGCAAGCACTCTAACGGACTCAGCAAAGGTGTACTTCTATTATTATCACTATAGCATTCCAAACACATGCTTATTTCACTTCACTTTCTAATAAAATTATTCTAAATTATTTAAAAGCTTCTCTAAATCCTCAACATATGATTCCATTTTAACCGATACTTCATTCATGGACATATTCGAATCATAAAAGCGGTTGATATCTAGCTTTATAGTTTCCCGAACTTCAACAATATGTCCGTCTAAATCATAAAATCTTACTAAACGCTGTCCCCAGTTATATTCTATGACTTCTTCCAAGTATTCAATGTGGGGGTATTCTTGCAGTTTTTCAAGAAAATCATCGAATTTTTCTTCTTCAAAGCAGAGTTCAACATTATTGGACTTATGAATCACCTTTTCCGTTGGCAGACCAACAAGCCCTTCAAATTCTTGTTGTAATGATAAGCCGCAAGTAAATGATACATTACTTCCATTATTCTGAAACAATTCCAGGCCAAATACATCTTCGTAAAATTTCCTAGCTGAATTTATATCGGCTACTGATATTATCGTACAATTAAATTTCATACAAACTCTCCTTTCAAATCCAATTTGACTTCTCGTAATAGATAACACTCTTATTATAGCACTCTAAAACTTGAAGCTCAATTCTAACTTACTTCATAAATAAGTAATTAAAAATACACTGCTCCTGCGTTGTTGACGATATAAAGATAGTAATATAAAATAATGGATATTGTAACACAAATAAACCGAAAAAAAGTTAGGGGCAGGCAAAATGATTGGGATTTATTTTAGCGGTACAGGGAATACAAAATACTGTGTTGAAAAGTTTTTAGAATATTATGATGGAAGTAAGCCTATTTCGATAGAAAGCCCCGATGCCATCGGAGCTATAAAAGAGTCAAAAGATATTGTGTTGGGTTATCCGGTTTATTATAGTGATATCCCTAAAATTGTGAGAGACTTTATTTATCAGAATCGGACTATTTTTAAAGGGAAAAGGTTTTTTATTATTTGTACAATGGCATTATTCAGCGGAGACGGTACAGGCTGTAGTGCCAGGATTTTAAAAAATTGTGGAGCCGATATTATTGGCGGGCTTCATCTTATAATGCCGGATTGCATTGGTGATGTTAAGATATTAAAAAAGCCGTTGGAGCAGAATAAGCTGATTGTAAAGAAAACCGAAATTAAGATTAAAAAAGCAGTCAATTCTTTAAAAAATGTAACGCCGCCGCAAAAAGGGTTAAAATTTATTCACCGCGTTGCTGGATTATTCGGGCAAAGACTGTGGTTTTACAAAACAACAAAGAAATACTCAAGCAAACTGAAGATTAACAGTAAATTATGTATCGGCTGCGGTAAATGCGCCGCCTTGTGCCCCATGAAAAATTTAAAAATATTAAATCAAAAAGCTGCCTCTGATAGTAAATGTACGATGTGCTATCGCTGTATCAGTCATTGTCCGACTAAGGCAATTACGCTTTTAGGAAAAGAAGTCATTCAGCAAAGTCTTATAGAAAAATATGTCGACAATATCATTTAGCGTACCGATTGCTTTAAAGTTGAATAAAACACATTTAGTTGGGGATAACATAAATAAAAGATTAAGTATTGTTAAAGATGTGCCATTATGGTACATCTTTTTTATTGAGGTGAAAAAATGAGCAATAATAATAATAAATCTAATTATTTAATAGATGAAAAATCGCCTTACCTATTGCAGCATGCCTACAATCCAATCAATTGGTATCCGTGGGGAAATGATGCTTTTGAAAAGGCTCAGAAAGAGGATAAACCTATTTTTTTATCAATCGGCTATTCCACCTGTCACTGGTGCCATGTGATGGCCCATGAGTCCTTTGAAGATGCGGAGGTAGCAGAACTCCTTAATCAATACTTTATTTGCATTAAGGTTGACCGTGAGGAACGCCCGGACATTGATGCAGTCTATATGTCCGTCTGTCAGGCGATGACCGGTCAGGGCGGCTGGCCGTTGACAGTTTTTATGACACCGGAGCAAACGCCTTTCTACTGCGCTACCTATATTCCCAAGTTACCCGGATATCATTCAAGCGGTCTGATGTATTTGCTGCCAGAAGTTAACCGGCTTTGGAAGGAACAACGGGATACCCTGATGAAGCAGGGGGATTCTATTATAGATTATCTCAAGCAATTTGAAGATTTGTCGCAAAGTGAGGAACCAAGTATTCCCCTGCTGACTTCTGCAGTAACGGATCTGAAGCAAGATTTTGACCCC
Source organism: uncultured Roseburia sp. (assembly GCA_964410675.1). Classification (GTDB taxonomy): domain Bacteria; phylum Bacillota; class Clostridia; order Lachnospirales; family Lachnospiraceae; genus RGIG3040. The sequence continues at coordinate 4,647 of CAYPIB010000082.1, read as the reverse complement.
ATTAATGGTGGTTTTCATTCCGCGCCAAAATTTCCATCTCCGCACAATCTTTTATTTTTGATGAAATATGGATTCCATGAAAAAGATGAAAGTGTTCTTAAAATGGTCGAAAAAACATTAGTGCAAATGTATCGAGGCGGTATATTTGACCATATTGGGGGCGGATTTTCTAGGTATTCCACTGATGAAAGGTGGCTGGCTCCGCATTTTGAAAAAATGCTCTATGATAATGCCCTCTTGGCCTATGCTTATTTGGAGGCATATCAGCTTACGCAAAAGCCCATCTATGAAATAGCTGCGAGAAGAACACTCGATTATGTATTTAATGAGCTTCAGGATGATGAAGGAGGTTTCTACTGCGGTCAGGATGCCGACAGCGATGGTGTAGAAGGCAAATTTTATGTTTTTACTCCCGAAGAAGTGATTCATTTACTCGGTTCTAAGGATGGAAGTGATTGGAATGCATGGTATCAGGTTACTGAAAAAGGAAATTTTGAAGGAAAGAACATTCCCAATCTTTTATCTAACCCTAAATTTGAAAGTTATCCGAATCACATTTCGGAATTAAATAAGCAAATATATGATTATCGTCTCACTCGTACAAAGCTTCATAAAGATGACAAGGTTCTGACTTCATGGAATGGTCTTATGATTGCCGCTTTTGCCAAAGCATACTCTGTACTTTGCGAAAATCGTTATTATGAAGCCGCAATAAAGGCACAAAACTTTATTTCCACAGCCTTGACCAATGAAAAAGGACGGCTTATGCTGCGGTGGCGTCAGGGTGATGTCGTTGGAATGGGTGTTTTGGATGACTATGCTTTTTACTGCTTTGGGCTTTTAGAATTATTTAAGTGTCAATTCAATCCGAAGTTTCTTGAACTGGCTGAGAAAACAGCAACCGACATGATTACCTATTTTTACGACAATAAGTCCGGCGGTTATTTCCTTTATGCCTCCGACAGCGAACAGCTGATCAGCCGTCCCAAAGAATTATATGACGGTGCTATTCCTTCAGGTAATGCACTGGCAGCTCAGGTTTTTATGAAGCTTTCCACCCTTACCGGCAAGGTTCACTGGAAGGAAACCGCCTATCATCAGCTAAAATTTTTAGCCGGAAATATTAGCGAACATCCGACCGGTTACACCGGCTCTTTACTTGCTATGACGCAATTTTTATATCCATCCTATCAGCTCGTATGTGTCACAGAAAATGATTTAATTTCCTCTGAGATTCTTGCTGCCTTTCACGACTCCCTTTTTAACGAAATGGATATTATTATTAAAACACCTGCAAATCAGAATCTACTGGCAAACATTTGTCCTTTTACCAACGATTATCCGATCGAAACCGGAAAAACTGCTTTTTACCTATGTAAGAATCAAGCGTGTGCCAGACCGGTTTACTCTCTGGAGGCTTTGAAAGAGCTTCTATAATAAAAACAACACTTCTGCGGAGGTGTTGTTCTTATTTTGTTATAATTTATTAACTTACTTTTTCTTTACAGGAATCCAAATCTCACTATAATAGTTTGGACTTAATCATTGCTCCATCTTTTCTTACCGATAATTTTGTAAATCAATTCACTTAAAGCACTCTCTCCTAATATTTTTGCTGGATTATTAGTAAAAATTATGTAAATATAAGACTTAATTAAAAAATTTTTATAAAACTTGTAACAAACAGCTTGGTAATCAGTCTTAATAGCAAAGGGGTGATGATGGATGGAAGAAAATGATTTTGAACTCATTTATGAGAAATACGTCCCCAAAGTCTTTTCATTTATATTAAAATTATCGAACAATTATCATATTGCCGAAGAAATAACGCAAGAGACATTTGTGAAAGCATATATATCCCTGCATACATTTAGGGGAGAATGTCGTATGGATGTTTGGCTCTGTCAAATAGCGAAAAATCTATTTTTTGATTTTATTAAAAAAAGCAAGCGTGAAGCCAATTCAGAATATGGGGTAGATGAATCACCTGACAGCTGTAATATTGAGAATATTATGATTGTGAAAGAAGAAATAGCGAGGCTGAATAAAGCCGTCATGTCATTAAAGGAGCCTTGCCGTTCTGTCATGATTGATTACTTATTTATGGAACTGAGTTATCGGGAAATAGCAATAAAACATCAGAGAACAGAAAATTGGGTACGGGTTAATTTCTACCGGGGTAAGCAAAAAATAAAGGATTATTTTAATAATTATGCAGAAAGGGAGGAGTTATGATGAAATGTGATATCATTAGAGATTTACTGCCATCCTATATGGATGGTCTATGCAGCAGCGAGAGCACAAATGCAGTAGAATTGCATTTGCAGCAATGTAATGATTGCAAAAAATGTTACGAGGCCATGAAATATGACATTCCAAAAATACCTGATGTTGATGAAAAACTGGTGCAGGAAAATATGAAGGGGAAAAACCTGCTCACTCGGAGCAAGGAGTTCATACAGTCAATACAAGCTAAAACAATTATCAAAGTGATTAACATAATTGCCATTATATTAAATATACTTTTTATTTTATGCGGGGCTGCCTTTATGTTCTCCATTAAGCGAAAGTATCCCCACCTGACTCTTAACAGCCAATATTTTATTTTGATATTGCTCACCATTCTCCCGATTATAATCGGTATCACTCAGCTATGCTTCTTAAAAAAAATAAAGCATTATATTTTTAGAATTTTAAGCAGTATTTTTATGCAGTGCTTTTTCTTGTTTTGGGGAGGGCTTTCTGCAATTGGTTTATTTATCCTACTGCCTCCTTTGGAATCTAAGACAAATAACACAGAGCATTATTTAGTGGTGGATGATGAGACCGAAAGATTCAGTCCCGTTTATAACGCTATATTTCCTGATACTATACCAAATCACGCTGCCGACATCAAATATTGCTATTTACGTAAAGAGGCACTTTTCTCTGAAGAAATAACAATAACCGCCTCCTGGACCCTGCCTGGAAAAGATTATATTGATGCTAAAAATAATGTTCGGAATAATCATTACGTTGAAGAAATAAGCGATAATAATTGGAAAATAACGGCAATGGGTATCCGTTACCCTGAAAAGGCAGATTTAAATTTAGAATTTGACGACAACACTAGAATGGTGAAGTATATTTTTAATGTCGATAAAAACCATTAAGTAAAAAATGGGGCTGTTTGACCAGCCCCATTTTTTATTCTTTTGTAATACCATAATGAATGACATCATGAAAAATTCCCTTAATTTTAACTTCCTGTTTCCCTATTCCCTCTTGCTTCATGCCGCACTTTTGCATGACCCTTCCGGAACCCTCATTACCCATATAATGATTTGACTCGATTCGGTTTAGTTCAAGGCCTTCAAAGCAAAACTTAAACACAGCGGTTAATGCTTCCGTCATATAACCGCAGCTCCAATATTGTCGATTTAAAACATATGCAAAACTGGCTTTTTCATGTTCCGGTTCCAGCTTTAAATAGAAACACCCAATACATTTTTTGTTTTCTTTTAATTCTATTGCATAGATTCCCGGACTCGACTGATAATAATTTACAATGGTTGCCTTTGCATCTTCAATGGTTTTTATTCCATCCCAAGCCAAATATTTCAGAGTTTGCTCATCACTGCCAAATTCTAAAACATCCTTAGCATCGTTTGTTTTAAATTTACGTAATATAAGCCTTTTTGTATGAATCATTTCACAATTATTTAAGACTTCTGCATAATTATCCACCATTTCTATTTCCCACTTTCAATATAACTCTTGACATTTACTGTTTTTTAATCGGATGTCGAATAACAGTCTTTAATTTTTCCGGTGCTGTTTTTCTGGAATCTGAGAGGTATATCTCATGATGTAATCTTGTATCCGTCAAATCATTTTCATATCCATTGTCCTGTAAATAGGCATCCATAAGAGCAACAGTTGCCGGCTCATCATCATATGATCCAATATGCATAATCTGAACGCACAGTCCCTCATCTATTGTAATAAATTCTGCAACGGAACAATCCATTTTCTTCTTATTAGAAGCCTCCGCCACTGCCCAGTTAAAATCTTCCTTTGTAACAAAATCCGGCAAACGAATGACAGAAATCCAGTTAAATTCATCCTTATTCCCGTAGTCTACTCCGGCAATACCCGGCTGCCACCAGAAGCCCTCCAGCGGTGGAACTACATATTCAAAGTAGCCTTCCATTTTATAGCTTCCCTTGTAACTCATCTTAATTGTATATGCTACTGAATATAATATACCAATTGCCTGTTGGTAGGCTCCTCCCTCTATATTTGGATTACCCTTTCCACGTACCGCAATATAATTCATAGCCGGTACTGTAACGATTTCCGGTTTGCTCTTAGGCATATAAAATTCTTTATACTCTTTCTTAAAATCAAAAGCCATCATTAGTCTCCTTTCACTACATTATCATCCTAAGATAATCTCCTACTTGCTCATTCAAGAGGTATTGCTCATGTTCAACTCCCTCAAATATTTTTAACTCTGCATTGTGATAGCAATTGCTAACTTTTTCTTGTAAATCTGCACTCAATGTTTTATCACTATAAGAACCGATTATATATGTCTTGCAAGCAGTTGTTTTGGCATACTCATTGACTGGCATATTATTTGATATAAAGACTTTTGCCGGTCCC
>CAYPIB010000081.1:7405-12603 GCA_964410675.1 uncultured Roseburia sp. | reverse complement strand
AGGAAATATGCTGATACCGGCAATGTTATCTTCATAAAATCGTTCCCATTCATCCGGCTGCATCTGCTCTCTTTTTTGAGACAATTCCATCGCTGTCATACCCGGCATGGTCATATATGTAACGCTGCCCATGTGAACCGGTTCCTTAAAAATCTCCGCCGAGGAGTATGAAAGTGTCGTCTGTATAAAGGACTCCAAATCTCGGTCTTTAAAATTAACGGATAGAAACTCGCCAGATTCATCATAAACGGAAAAATGATCATAGGCATCAGATATCACCTCAAACACGTTGGTACCGGCATCCTCACATAACGTTTGAATTGCTTCATTAAATACAGCCACCGTCATTGAAGAATAATCGAGTTCCATCATAGAACGAATTATCTGTACCGACTTGTCCTCGTGAACAACCTTGGTAATACTATCCACTGATTCCTCCAGCATATCCGAACCTGCTGGTGGTGTAGAATTATCGGAACACCCGCTCAAAACTAAAGTACTAAGAAGTACGAAAACAATGCCGACTATTACTTTTCTCATAAATGTATTTCTCCCATTTTATCCATATTGCTTCCCCCATCGCTATTACCTTCGAAAGCCGCCTTTAAAAATTTCAGCCTCTTCTTTACACTAGCCTTCGTAATCACACTACCTATTGCTGAATCATATCCGTGAATCGTGCCCTGGGTTTCATACATCGTTACGTTTATTCCTGCCTCTTTAAGTCTTTTTGCATACAAAATCCCTTCATCATGAAGACAGTCAAACTCTGCCGTTTCAATATAGGTATCCGGCATCAGCTTAGGTAGATTGTTTTGCATGGGCGATGCATTCATTCTCTCTTCCTGTGTCGCATGAGCTAAATACATATCCCACATGTTACGATTATTCACCGCATTCCACAGGGGCGTATCGATATACTTTTTCATTGATTCTGTCTGCATTTTTGCATCAATGACCGGATATATCAAAAGCTGACAGCATGGAATCTGAAGGCCTCGTTTTTCAGTACTATTACAAAGATTTGCTGCTAACGCAGCACCAGCGCTGTCTCCTGCAACAGCGATATGGTTTCTGTCAATCATCAGTGTCTCTGCATTATGACACAGCCACTCGTAAACAGCAATCACATCCTCATATGCCGCCGGAAATGCATGCTTAGGCAGCAAATGGTAATCCGGAAAAACCACGCGGCAGTTTGCCTTTTGTGCATAGATACAGGCCAGCCTTTTATGATGCGGGGCTGCCTTATATCCAAATCCACCACCGTGAATATATAAAAGACATGGCATTTTTCCATTTGCCTGTTTAGGCTCAAACACCTCAACCGGAACTGTTAGTTCACGATATCCTTTGACTTTATACATATTGGTTTGTATCCCCTTTGGCACAGGTGTTGCCTTCAGCAATAACGTTTGTACACGAGCGGCAATTCTTAAAAACCCGCTTTTAAATGGAAGTTTTATAGCAATTTTCTTTAAATCCGGATGTATTAATTGCCTGTATTTAATTTTACTCATTTTTTCATTCCTTTCATCATTCAGACTCAAGATATAAACATATTTACCGCCATTTTCTATCTCGGTCTAATTCCTCTGAAGTACTCATAATAACCAGTTCCTCCAAGGCAGAAACACATGCCGCACTACATACAATTCCCACTACAACAGGTAAGCTGATTATCTGATATAAGAACGGAAAGCAAAACAGGACAAGACCGGCTGCCTTATTTCCGTAAGTATGTATAAATGCAATTTCATGAAACCGTATCTTTCCTACCAAAACAGATGCACACCGAATAACCGCAACAACTCCGATAAAGACCAGCATCCAACTTTGCCACTTTATAATAGGAATAAATATCACAAGAATTACCACGATAAAAATAACGTCAGCAATGCTATCAAGTAATGCTCCTAATTTACTCGTAACTTCCCATTTTCTTGCTAAGTATCCGTCCAGTACATCTGTCAATCCACACAGAATATATACAATAGCAAATACAATTTTTTCCGGTGTAAGAAGTAAAAGAAAAAAAGACAAGACAATCCTTAACCCAGAAATTAAATTTGGAATCACTACTTCCATTCCTTCCACACCTCCGGCTGATAGCCCACTGTGGCTATTTTTCCATTACGTACAATCGGTGTTAATAGAACTTGCTGATTCTCCAATACCTTTTCATCCTTATCCGCATCTGCAATATATGTAATCAAAGTTAAGGCATCCTTATCCTTACAGCTTGGATTCAGCATTTTTTCCAAACCTCCCAGATATTGCTTTACGCTGGTGTATTCACCTTTGCTCATGCCTTTTTCTTTCAGATTAATAAACTGAAACTTCATTCCACGTTCCTTAAAATACCTTTGTGCCTTTTTTGTCTCAAAGCACTTTGTTGTTCCAAATATTTGAATATTCATACTAATGATTTACCTCTCATGACCGCATAACTAACTCTTCTTTTTCTTTGGTTTTGTAAGATCATAACTTTCCTCTATCATTCTTTTAATATCACGCTCTGGCACTGTCCCATCCAGTATAATAGAATTCCAGTGCTCTTTATTCAGATGAAATCCCGGCACGACGGACTGATACGCATTTCGAAAGAAGTCTCTCCATTCCGGATCACATTTAACATTAATCCATATAAAATCATCCTTCTCAAAAATCCATGCAAACACCTTTTTGTTTGCTCTGTGGCGGATAACAGTCCAATTAGGATCATGAAAAGGATAGTCTTCGTACACGTCATCTAATTTAGTGCAAAAAGTAATTACCTTAGCTCTTGTATTCATAATTTATTCTCTTTTCCAATACCTGAATTTATATTATCATAGTTTATACCTGATTGAAAATAGTAATGTGTAATTTTACTGCTTCATTTCTGCATTATGAAAAGCCCATAATATTTTAATAGTTTTATCGTTGTATAGATAGACTGCATCGACAAAGACTTCTACCATAGTCCGATTAATTTTTTTAAATCTGATGGTATCAAGAAGTTCGTCATTGCTTCTTTCACTTTTTACTAAATCGATATTCTGGCTTAACCGCACATCAAACAAGGTCTTTTGATTTCGAAATTCTTCTTTACTTATCTCTCCTGCATGGTAAGCTTCCAGTAACTTTTTTTTAGCTTGTTTTATTTTCTTGCAGCTTTTCTTTCTTTTCTCAATTACCTTTTTATCATCTGCCAGCTTAAGTGCACGTCTTTGATTCACAGTCCTTTTCACTTCTTCCAATTGTGCAGATTTCTTTATCTGGTCCTTAATCTTTAGTAAAATCAAAGCTTCAAGAAAAGCATTGTCAACACTTCCTTTCAGACAATTATTCTCACTAACTATTTGCTCATAGCTGCAATAAAAATACAGGCAATCTCCGGACTGCTTCATAACACGCATTTTTCGTTTACATCCACCGCAATATATTTTTCCTTTCAGTGGGTATTTAAGAGATGAACGGCTATTTTGTTTTATCTTAAAAAATTTATTTTGTACTTCATTAAATAATTGTTTTTCTATAATAGGAACGTGATGATTTCTAAATACCTTCCATTCACTTCTCGGTTTTATGATAACTTTTTTAGAGCCGACTTCTGCCTGTTTTGTTTTTCCATATACCATATTTCCAATATAAAACTCATTTATCAAAATGTTTCTAATCGTTCCAGCCTGCCATAATTTTTGCTTAGAAGGAAAATCATTTTTATTCTCATCCTTTTGCTTCCTTTTAAATTCCAAAGGTGTTTGTACTCCTTCATCATTTAATATTTTACAAATTTGGGGCGTATTATTTCCTAATAAACTGAGCTTAAAAATTCTTTGAACAACTGCTGCTTCTTCTGGAATAACGCTAATTTCCATTTTATCTTTTTTGTTCTTACAATAACCAAATGGAACAAGACCGATGCTATACTTCCCATTATTTTTCTTTGCCTGTAGAGAGCTTTTGACCTTTTCTGATACATCCTTGCAATAGAAATCTGCAAGCAAACTCTTAAACTCCACATCAATATCAGCTGTCCTGCCAATATAGTTATTACTATCATAGTGGTCTGTTATTGAAATAAAACGTACGCCGATAAAAGGAAAAATTTGATACATATATGAGCCTAATTCTATGTAATCTCTTGAAAAACGTGAAAAATCTTTTACAATAATACAGGCTACCTCCTGCCTTTTTACTTTCTCAAGAAGTTTTTCAATACCCGGACGTTCCATGTTTGTACCAGAATATCCGTCATCATAATATTCCATAAATTCATATTGTTGCAACTCTTGATGCTTTTGACAGTATCCGGTAATCAGCAGTCTTTGATTCGTTATACTATTACTTTCTAAATGATTTAATGACAGTCCACCCTCATTATCCTCTACTGAGATACGATAATAACCGGCTACAGTTTTCTTATTCCTCATTAGGGGCACCCCCTTGAAAGGTTAACATAATTTCTAGCTTTCCATCCTCATATAAGTTAATTCTCTCAACTAATGCTTCTACTAAATTCCTATTTAATTGAATTTCTTCTCCTGTTTTTAGCAGCTTTCTTAAAAAACAATTTTCTTCTTCTGCACACTTTTTAACATTTTTCTTTTTTTTATGTAATTCCGTTAAACGATCTTTGTAAAACATATTATATTTATCTCGCTCAGAACAAAATGTCCTATATTCTGCTCTGCTTACTTTCCCATCTTTATATTTAGTAAAAAATTTATTTGCTTTTTTTTTCCGCAGCATTATTTCTTTTTCAACTGTATCTATTTCCACCTGGTACTGCTGAATAAGCTTTTCGGCATTTTTATTATTGATGGCAACAAAATCCTTTACTTTTGCGCCATTTTTTTCTATCTCTTGTTCAAAAACTTCCTTCAACCTGTCGTTTAAAAATACTTCATTTATATATTTTTTACTGCATCTTCTTTTATCCTGATAATAAAATGCTTTGCAATAATAGCTATAATGTCTTTGTCCATTCATTCGGCTCTGATAATATACCGCTTTCATTTTCCTGCCGCAGTCACCACAAAAAAGAAGCTTTTGATATATATTTTCATATTGCCCCCGCTGTTCCTTGTTTTTTCTTGGCTGTATCGGTCTATCCAAGCGTTTTTTCTCGCCCAGCATTTCCTGAACCCTATCAAAAATCTGTCTATCAATAATAGCCGTATGAGCGTTTTCCACTATAATCCAATCTTTTT
>CAYPIB010000081.1:0-7395 GCA_964410675.1 uncultured Roseburia sp. | reverse complement strand
ATTTTACCACTATATGGATATCTTCCACAAAACGAAATATTAGGATAAAGATTTTTTATACTCTTCTTCTTATAAATGTCATTTGCTTTATTCCATAACTCCTCTGAAACTATTGGTGGAACTTTTTCATAATCCTTATATACAATCCAATCTTTTTCATCAATCTGCCCTGCTCCCTTTTTATCTTCAATCAGTCTTTTTGAACTTTTTCCCTGAACTAAATTGCCAACATAAACCGGGTTGCTGATCATTTTTTTAATTACACCAACAGACCATATAAACAAACCTTCATCACCACTTTGTTTCACATGATGATATTTACGATAATCACTGATCCGATGAATATTTTCCTCATAAAGCTGTTTTGCAATCTGCCGCTTGGATTTACCCTCTGCGTATTGTGTAAAAACCCATTTTACAACCTTAGCCGCTTCTTCATTTACGATTAAAGAACGCTTCCCATTTTGTCTTATAATTTCATAACCATACGGTGCAGTCGGACCATTAAAATTCCCATTTTCAGCTCCCATACGTCTAGCAATCATAACCTTTTTAGAAATATCCTTTGCATACATATCATTTATAAGGTTCTTAATGTTCATTGCTAACTTTCCTTCATCTGAATTTGGTGACATCGAATCAAATTGATCCGTCACTGCTATAAACCGAACCCCAAGGAAAGGTAGAATTTTTTCTATATAATTCCCGGTTTCAATATAATCTCTTCCAAACCTTGAAAAATCCTTAACTGCAATGCAAGTAATTTTTCCGCATTTTACATCTTCCATTAATTTTTGAAATCCGGACCGCATAAAGGTTGTTCCTGATTTTCCCCTATCAACATAAATATCAACTATAATAAATTCTGATTCTCCATTGTATTTTTGAATATATTGTTTGACAACTTCAATCTGATTTTCCACCGACTCTGCTTTTCTATCATCTTGATCTACGGAAATCCGGCTGTATATTCCAACATAATATTGAGCACGGCTTATCTTATTAAGATTCCCTACTTCCATATTCTTATATCTCTTTGCGGTCCTAGCCATTGCATCCTCTCCCGTTATGTTTGATTTACTTGCTGCTTATCGAGTATATTACAAAAGCGGAAATCAATCACAATTTTCTTATCTTCATAAATATAAATATGAGACACGGTTGCTGTAAGCAGCTTTCGATTTAATTCTTCTATACACAGTGAACGTTTCATTTTTTCTAACTGTGTACCGGCAGCCACACCATACTTGAACATTTTCTTTATTAACTGCTTTTGAGCAGCAATTGCCGCCTCTAATTCTTCACATTCCTGTGTATACATTAAATGATATTCTTCAAATTCTTCTTTCGTAAGCAGTCCCTCCTGCAAATCATCATAGAGACTTGCTTTAACCTTATAATGTTTTTGGTATTCCTCCTGCAGCTTCAAAATTTGTGCGGCATACTCTTTCACATGCCGATAATTAACGTCTAAGTCTTTCACCGTTTCCATGATTGCATTATATTCAAGCATCAATGTTATATATTTCCTTATTTCAGATAGTACTATTTTCTTTAATTGTTCCTCCTTAATGCTGTGCCTGCTGCATCCAAGAGACTTATTTTTAGTCTGACAAATATAGAATGTTTGTCTCCTTTCTTTATATTTATTTACCCTCTTTATCATTGGGGTGTTACAATCGCCACATATTAAAATTCCACAAAACAGATTTGCCACTTTGGTATGATTTGATACTCTTCCGTCAAACTTTAATAATTGTTGTACTATATCGAAGTCTGCTTCAGAAATAATTGCATCATGAGTATTTTTGACGCATATCCAATCACTTTTTGACTTTTCAATCCTTTTATTTAATTTATAATTAACTTTCTCTTGTTTCCCCTGCACTAAATTTCCGATATATACTTCATTTGTCAGAATTCGTTTTACTGCCACCGCCGACCACTTGCTTTTGGATATGCCTTCGAAACCGGTATGGTAATTCATACCAAGAAAATGTTTATACTCCATCGGCGATAATATATATAAAGTATTTAATTTTTGTGCAATGCCAAAAAGACTCATACCTTCTATCTTCCACGTATAAATCTTCTTCACTATATCTGCTGCATATTCATCAATAATCAATTTATTTTTATTTTTAGGATCTTTTAGATACCCATAGACAGGGAATGCTGATATGCATTTACCTTCTATACGTTTTACTTTCTGGTGAGATTTTACTTTCATTGAAATATCCCTGCAATAACTGTCATTTACAAAGTTCTTTACCGGTAAAAGCAGTGCACTTTCGGTCATATCTGATGTAAGACTGTCATAATGATCTGTTACTGCTATAAACCGTATTCCCAAAGCTGGAAATATCTTTTGAAGATAGCTCCCGGCAGTTATATAATCACGCCCAAATCTTGAAAGATCCTTTGTAATGACACATTGTATCTTACCAGCCTTAATATCCTGCATCATTCTCAGAAATTCCGGACGCTTAAAAGTTACCCCTGACCAACCATCATCTATATAGATATCAAAAATCTGCAAGTCATTATGACTTTCCACATAAGCTTTTAATAATTCCCTTTGGCTGCTGATACTATTACTCTCTGTCTTTTTACTGCCAAAAGTTCCGTCTTCCCGGTCATCCCTGGAAAGGCGCAGATATAAAGCAGTGTGATAAACCTTAACTTTTAATTTATCGGTATGATTCATACACATCACTCCTAATACTTTAGCTTATTTTCCTGTAGTCTCTAAATATTCTATTAGATTTTAAGGATGTCTTATTCATCTATATAAACCTTTCACATTAAAAATAGAGCTGTATACCGATGTTTTCATCAGCATACAGCTCATACCATTTTACTCTATGAAATATGTATTAAAGCTTCTTCACAAATTCAGATTTTAATTCCATGGCACCTATTCCATCTATTTTACATGAAATATTATGGTCGCCATCAATTAAACGGATATTTTTGACTTTTGTTCCTTGTTTTACAACTGTAGAGCTTCCCTTTAATTTCAAATCCTTAATGACAGTAACAGAATCTCCTTCTGCTAAAAGATTGCCGTTCACATCCTTCACTACATTTTCTAAAGCTGCTTCAGTTCCCGGAACCCACTCATACGCACACTCTGGACAGACTAACATCGTTACATCTTCATAAGTATATTGGGAATTACATTTTGGACAGTTTGGTAATGTGTTCATATCTAATCTCCATTATCTTTATAAAACCATATGCTTCCTTATCCTAACATAGATACACTTTAAATGAAACCATTTTGCCCTTCCTTTTTAATAATTCTCTTAAATACTAATATAAAAGTCATAAATGTTATGGAGGAAGCAAGTATATCGGCAATAGGTTCTGCAAAAAATATACCATTTACTCCCATAAATCTTGGCAGTACCATCGCAAGAGGTATCAATAAAATAACCTTTCGAAGAAGCGCAAGAAAAAGTGAAACCTTTGCTTGTCCCATTCCCATAAGTGTAGACTGACAGCCAAGCTGGATACCAAAAATCCATACCCCTGCCATAAAGACAGGCATCACCTTTACAACAAGATTTATTAAATCTTGATCTCTTGTAAACATTCTTGCAAATACAGACGGCATTATAAATGCGGCCAGCGTACAAAGACATGTTATTGTAAATGTAATGATGACTGTATATTTAAAAGTTTTCTTTACCCGGTCATAATTTTTAGCTCCATAATTATAACTTACAATCGGCTGTGTTCCCATAGTTATACCCTGTACCGGAACAACAAAAATCTGCATAACACTTTGTAGTATCGTCATGCTTCCTACATACATATCGTTACCATACATTTGCAGTCTGCTGTTAAAGACAATATTAATAAGACTTTCGGTTGACTGCATAACAAAGGGAGCGATACCAAGTGCTCCAATGCTTGTCATAATTTTTCGATCGGGTTTCATATTAGACCATTTAATTTTAATACCGGATTTTTTAGAGATAAGAAAGCTCAATACCCACACTGCACTGCATGCCTGAGAAATTATAGTTGCCAGAGCTGCCCCTCTCACTCCCATGCCAAATCCAAAAATAAAGATGGGATCAAGAATAATATTAATAATTGCTCCCATTAATATGGAAAACATTGCTGTCTTTGAATGTCCCTGACACGTAATAAAAGTATTTAAGCCTACTGATATCTGAACAAATATAGTACCGCAAAGATAAATTTCTAAATACTGCATTGCATATATAATCGTATCATCGCTGGCACCAAAAGCATATAAAAGCGGTCTTTTAAAAATCATGAACAACGTTGTCAATATCACAGAAAAGGCTAACAGCATCGTAAACGCATTGTTTAATATTTTTTCAGCCTTGATTCTGTCTCCCTTTCCCAGCTCTATAGCGGCAAGAGGCGCACCCCCTGCACCCGCAAATGCACTAAATGCTGATATTAGCATCAGAATTGGAAAACATATACCAAGACCGGTAAGGGCCGTTGCTCCTATGTCAGGTATATGACCGATATATATTCTATCTACAATATTGTATAAAACATTGACTATTTGGGCCACTACCGTCGGTATGGCCATACTAAAGATTAATTTTCCTAATGGGGCTGTGCCTAGCTTCCCATCATTTTGCGAACTCATATTAACACTCCATTTCCATATATTATAACCTTATTATAACTCCATCCCCCCATTCCATCAACAGTGCGGCTGACCCCGTTACAAATGGCGCGGCAAAAGACGTTCCAGTGAAGCTGTCCATGCCTTCTCCTGCTGCCGCAACAATACCGACTCCCGGTGCAACAATATCAGGCTTTGTTCTGCCGATTACTCCGGCCGCCTGCTCGATATAACCCCGGCCTGAAAAGTCAGCATATGCTGCATATCTGCTGTCATAAGCGCCGACAGTAATAATTTTTTCACTTGTGGAGGGAATCGTCAGGGTCCGCCCCAATGACGGTGTTAAAAACCTGGTATCCCTGCTTCTAACTACCTCTGACGGCATATAAAGCTTATATTCTCCTACTACCACTCTAACCGGAGTTAAAATCAACCTCCAAATTCCCGGAGTCAAATAGGTATCTCTCGTCAGAAAATCAAAAAAAATCTCTTGGTTCACACCATAAGGTTTCGCTGTCCCCACATATACCAGCAGCTCCTGATTCTCAATAACGAATCTTTCAAAGCCCAAACTGTTGCGTGGCAAATCAATTCTTTCTCCACTTGGCGCAATCAAAGAAATCCGATAATCATCCACATAATTTTTCCATAGCTGCAGGTTAAATGCCCGCTCATACTTTCCAACTATAAATTCGATTACCTCTTCATCTGCAGATCTTATCTTTCCGGATACATGCCCTGCCGATGCACCTTCATTTCCGCTTCCGATGCAAATAACTGTTCTGCCAACCTCGGCTATATTATCTAAAAAACGTTCCACCAAGGACGTACCATCATGTGAGCCGTAAGTGTTGCCAAAACTTAAATTAACGGCAACCGGCATCGCAAGGTCTATTGCTTTTTTAGTAACATATTGAAACGCACGCATCAGATTAGTTGTCATTGGAAAGCTATTCTGCCCCTTTGTATCAAGTTTCACAACAATCAGCTGGCTGTCATATGCCACTCCCTCCATTTGCTGTGCATCCTGATTCGGGGATTCCCCATATATTTTACCAGCCGCAATACAAGCCACCGCTGTTCCATGTCCGGTAATATCCCTGCTTGGTACAAGCTCAAAAGCTGTCTGCCGGTTAGGTGCGGCTAACGCTAAATTAATATCCTCCATTGTAAATTCTCTTTGCAGCACTTGATCGTATAAAAATAAAATTCTAGTCGTCCCATCCGGATTTTGAAAGGATTTTTGAAAAATATCAATACCAGAATCTACAATTGCAATTAATACCCCTTTTCCGGTTAAATTCATCCCCTCCTGCCTCACCTGATAAATACAAGAGGCAACATTCCCCTCATAATCTCCGGGAAAAATACTTTTAGGCTTCTCGATAAATTCTATTTGTTCCAATGTTGCAAGCGGCTCAATAAAGCTTTCCGGCAATGTTATAATTGCATATCCTGCTATTAATTCCTCAACCTTAACATTTTCATTTGCTATTCCAGAAATATCCCCGTGATATTTTACAATGATTTCCCAAATCGGTTCTTCACTTATAACACCGGCTGTTACTGGTGTTTCTGGCTCAAATCCTATAATTCCAGTTTTAAGTATAGGCGAACGATCAATTTCATCCGCTGTTGCAGACAGGCTGAGTGCTAATAAATCTTCTATTTTTTCTGTTATTTCAGGCATTTACTTTTATTCCCATGCAATAATTCTTATTCTACTTTATGCAGCTATAGTAAAACTCTTGACCAAATACACATACTTTTACTTTATAATATGAATACGGCTTTGATCATATCGATTTTGTTGGACCGCCTCCTTGACAGGATATCCAACGGGTATCACGGCAAAAGCTTCAATTCCATTTTCTATATTTAGAATCTCCTTTACCTTATCCATCCGCTCCGGTAAGGGTGCGATTCCAAGCCAAACTGCACCAAGTCCCATACTGTCTGCCGCAAGCAAAATATTTTCTGTACAAGCACTCAAATCAATTTCTGCATACATCGGCAGCGAAGTATTACTTCTGTAGCATGACACAATGGCAATTGGTGCCTTTTCTACACACCCCGCATAAGGGCTGCAAAGTGAAAGCTGTTTTAGAATTTCATGATTTTTAACAACATAAAATTCCCATGGCTGCTGATTGCCTGCTGATGGTGCTGCCATAGCTGCTCTTAATAACAGATCGATCTTTTCCTGTTCTATTTCCTTGTTTAAATACTCTCTAATACTTGTTCTGTGAAATATACTTTTCATTCTTTATCTTTCCCTTCTTATTTACTCTCTCTACCATTATTAACATAATGATGATAAAAAACATTAAAAATAATGGATACCATTTAATATTGGCATATTGCGTTAATATTCCAAAAATCGGCGGCATAAAAGTCGAGCCGACATAGGCACAAGCCATTTGCATTCCCATGATTGCCTGTGATTTGTCAGTACCAAAATTGTCAGGCGTTGCATGCAAAAGACTCGGATAAATTGGTGCACATCCAAAACCAATTAAAATAAGTCCAATCAGTACCGCTTCTTTATTGTGTATTGTAAATAAAAGTAACACACCCACAGCCGCAAATGCCTGTCCGATACGAACCATATTTTTATCACTGAATTTTTCTGATACAAAGCCGGAAAGAAAGCGTCCTATTGTAATTCCAAAATAAAACAAAGAAGTCCATTTTGCCGCTGTTTCTGTGCTGATATCTCGTGCAAGCACCATGTAACTGCTTGCATATCGAGTGGGTCTTCTTTGTCAAGCGCATGC
>CAYPIB010000080.1:0-12751 GCA_964410675.1 uncultured Roseburia sp. | reverse complement strand
TTATGATGATTCTATCTTAAAAAGAATGTTTTGTCAAATCTGCTTAATTTAAGGAATTTAAATTTTTATTCTCCAATAATTTTCTTCCATAGCTGTCCCTTTTAATTTGATCTCCATTAATATGAGTCAATTCCTTACTTTCTATTGGATTCATTTTTTGCTCTATATTTTTAATACAAATACTTTGTACAGAATCCCGGCTTTCTTCAATACTTTTTATTGTAATAATATTTTTATAAGCAATCGTTTTTCCGGATACTTCTAGAAAATTCTTATATCCTAACAGCATAATAATAAATAGTAAAAACAACCCCGCCGCCTTTTTTTCTGTTGCAAAAACCCGGATACCTTCCCCTTTAAAAAATGTCCTTTGCTTTTTAAGAGCGATACGATACCACAGAAACGAAATTCCCCAAAATAAAAGTGAACTTATTAGAAATTTTTCATTTTTATTAATACCTAAATGAAATAACGTAATACAAATAAAAAAGCAAGTGAAGAAAATAAAATTACTGATTATGTACTGTAGCCTTTTCATATGCTCTTCCTGATGACACATCTTTATGTCTTCTATCAAAGCATCTATATTATCATATCGTAATTCTTTTTCTATATGCAGGCATTTATAAATAATATCCTTCAATGTCTCACCCAAAATAGGATGCTTTATTTCAATCACTCCATTTTTATCAAGTGGATGCCCTCCTGTCAGCATTTCATAAAATAAAATACCAAAGCTATAAATGTCCACCCGATGATCGATGTCCCTGGCTGTTCTTTCTGGCAGAATCTGTTCCGGTGCCGCATAGCCTAACGTTCCATAAGCAGCCCGGTCATGCGGCATGAAAGCATCATCAATATCAATAAGTTTAATATTTCCATCATAATCTAACATTATGTTAGACGGTTTTAAATCACCATAAATGACTGCCGGCACAAATTCATGTAAGTATTTAAGCACTTCTAATATTTCCATTGCAAGTTTTAAGCTTTCTTCTTTTGGGATACTTCCTTCCCGTTTTAAACGCATTTGTAATGTTTCACCTTCAATATATTCCATTACGATGCATGTTTTATCATTCATTATAAAGCAATCGATAAAGACCGGCAATTTCTTGTGATTCATTTTTTGCAGCAAACGAATATACTCCATTTTCTCTCTGCCGCAAACTTTCATGACCCATAACTTTCCAACAGCTAAGTCCTCAACTATATAAACCTCACCTCTTCCGCCATTTCCCAGCTTGGAAACAATACAATACTTTTCTCCGGCAATTTCGCCCTTCTCCATAGTAATTCCTCCCCATTATAATTGAATATAAACTGCTGTAATATTATCCTTTTCTCCTCTTTCAATCGAACGGTTTGTAATTTCAAGCAGTCTTTTTTTAATAGCAGCTTCACTTTTTATCCTTCCCGGATTCAAAGCATTCTTAATATCTTTTTGTGAAAATATATGCGTAAATCCGTCGGAACAAATTAAAAATCCCCCCCTGCCCTTGTCCGAAAGGACACCAGTATAAAAATCGGGTTTTCCATCATGATTTAATCCAATACAACGGTTTAAAATATGCTGCTCTTTTTTATGATCTTTTGTTATTTGCCTGATATTTTTATAAACCCTCCCGTTTAGCGATGATTTTAATTTGTAAACACGGCTATCGCCAATATGAAAGCAATAATATCTTTTTCCGAATAAAATAAGTAAACTTGCTGTCGTACCAAGCAAAACCTTTTTCTGCCTCATATATAAAAATAAAACTTGATTTATTTTTTCAAATATGCGAATGCCCTTATTTCTAATTGTTGCACTTTTAGCTCCCTTTTCCATTGATGGCATTAATTCCTTGACAAACCATTTTTCAAGCTCCTCTGCCGCATAACCACTTGCATTGTGGCCGTATTCGAGCCCACCCATGCCATCACATACACATGCCATAATAAGCTCTCCCTTGGCCGTATGAATACTGCGTACTAAAAGCGTGTCCTCATTTATTGTTTTATGCGTTCCTTTTTCCCATACATAAGAAAACATCCAGCTGTTTCTTCGAATCATTTTACCTCCTTTTTTATTTTATACGGATAGAAAGTTATGTCCTTTTTTAATTTTAGGAAATTTATACGAAAGTAATCGTAAGAATATAGAAATATCTCTTTACATGAATGTGTCATTAGAAAACTAAGATTTGTCTTATATTTAACCACACTTTTACTTCTTATTCAACCTGGCAATTTCAACAAATAAAATAAGACCCGCAGCTAAAAAACAGCTGCAAAGTCTTATTTCTACTCACTTTTTTGATGTCAAATAAGTTTTATAATTAATTAAAAAATCTCGAAATATCATTAAACATAACAAATACCATAAGTATCATCAATAATACAAATCCGGCAAAATGTACGACTCCTTCTTTTTCCGGAGAAATTGGTTTTCCTCTAACCGCTTCTATTATTAAAAAGACAAGTCTGCCTCCATCCAGTGCCGGTATCGGCAGTAAATTTAAGACACCCAAATTGGCACTTAATAAAATGGCAAAGTTAAGCATATTAAGGAAAATATAGAAATTACCCGAAGGTTTTGATGCCGTATAAATATCATCTACTACTTGCACCATACCAACCGGACCTGACACATCGTCCTTTGAAACTTTACCTTGTATAAGCATTTTCAGGCTTGTAACCGTATAGTCAATCCAATATTTCACTTCATAACCGCTATAGAGGAGTGTAGAGCCAACTCCCTGCTTTGTATATTGGCCGCCTGTAATTCCCATTAGATAGCGATCATGCTGCTCATTGTATTCCGGTGTAACAGTTGTCTCGTGTCTTTCGCCTCCCCGCTCGTAAACAAGCTCCAGGGGCTTATTATTTCCAAGCAGGGAAATCAAAGATACCTCCCGGTATAAATGAATGTTTTTACCGTTTATTTTAACAATCTTATCGCCTTCTGTTAGTCCTGCTTGAGCCGCTGGACTATTATCGCTTATTTGTGCAATGATCGGGATATCAGTTCCTATACTTCCAACAATAATGATGGAAAATAAAAATGCCAATAAAAAATTCGCTATCGGGCCTGCTAACACTGTCGCAATTCTGGCCCCTACTTTTGCATCCAAAAAAGATCCCTGCGATTTTCCAAGCTCTGTATTGGAAACAAATTCATCTTCCAGCTTATACTTTTCTAATTTTTCTGTATCCTTACCTGCTATTTTCGAAATATTGTTCTGACCGGACTGTTCCTTTATGGATTCTAAATCATTTCCGACCTCACCTTCAAACATACATGCCCCGCCTAACGGTAATAAGCGAATCGCATACTTTGTTCCGCCTTTCGTAAAGTGAAACAATGCCGGTCCCATTCCGATGCTGAATTCTACCACTGTAATTCCATTTTTTTTAGCGATAATCATATGTCCTAATTCATGGGCAATGACTACGACTCCAAATATAAGAAAAAAGATTATTAAACCTGCAACACTCATTATGTCCACCTGCTCTCTATAAATTGATAACATTCTAATTCCGCAGCTAAAATCTCATCTAATGTAGGATTTTCTATCATCTTATGTTTATCCATAGAGGCACCGATAATTTCCGGTATTTTAAGAAACTCTATTTTTCGCTCCAAAAACAGGCTGACTGCTTTTTCATTTGCGGCATTGTATACAGTTGGCATACTGCCACCTGCACGAAATGCTTCAAATGCAAGTTTTAATCCCGTAAAAACTTCCAAATCCGGACGTTCAAATGTAATCTTTCCAATTTTAGAGAAGTCTATACGCTCTTCTTCCCTTCGTATTCTATTTGGATAAAATAAAGCGTATTGTATTGGCAGTTTCATATCCGGCAGTCCCATTTGTGCGATTACTGATCCATCCACATACTCTACCATAGAGTGTATGATACTTTGAGGTTGTACTACAACCTCAATTTCATCTGGTCCCACATCAAACAGCCAACCGGCTTCCATTACTTCTAATCCCTTATTAACCATAGTGGCAGAATCAATCGTAATCTTTTGCCCCATCGCCCAATTGGGATGTTTTAACGCATCCTCCACCTGTACGTGAGCCATCTGTTCTTTTGTCATACCACGGAATGGTCCGCCGGAAGCTGTTAAAAGCAGCTTTTTAATCTGATTCTTATCTTCTCCGTTTAGGCATTGAAAAATAGCACTATGTTCGCTGTCTACAGGAAGCAGCGGAATATTCAGCTCTTTTGATAACGGCATAATAATATGCCCTGCAGTTACCAGCGTTTCTTTATTGGCAAGTGCAATTTTTTTGCCTGCTTTCATTGCTGCTATCGTTGGCCTTATTCCAATCATTCCCACTACTGCTGCAACTAATGTATCAGCTTCCGGGAGCACAGAAATCTCTAACAATCCTTCCATTCCTTGTAAAACCTTCACCTCTAGGTCACTTACTCTTTGCTTTAAATCCTTTGCCGCTTTTTCATCCCACATGACTGCATATTTCGGATGAAATTCTCTGATCTGCGATTCCATTTTTGTAACATTTTTACCTGCTGCTAAAGCGATAATGTTTAGTTTGTTTTTTTGCTCTCTGACAATTTGTAATGTCTGAGTACCGATAGACCCTGTTGAGCCAAGCACTATTAAGTGATTCATGTTCTATTTTTCCTTCTTTACATCTCTTAGCAAATTAATATAACGTTCTATTTAAAATAAGTACTGCTAAATAATAAATCATTGGTGCCGTAAAAATAACGCTGTCAAAGCGGTCTATGATTCCGCCATGACCCGGAATTAACTTTCCATAGTCTTTGATTTTAAAATTTCTTTTTATTGCTGAAGCCGCCAAATCTCCAATCTGAGCAAAAAGGGCTCCAACACCTGTGATAACCGGAAAACTCCATAAATTTTCTAAATCTATAATATGATAATGTGTTAATGCAAGACTATATAAAAAGCCAACTAATACTGCTCCCGCAATTCCGCCGATACACCCTTCAATTGATTTTTTAGGGCTAAGCACCGGTGCTAATTTATGTTTTCCAATTAGGACACCGACTGCATAGGCGCATGTATCACATACCCAGGAGCTAATAAAAATAAGCCATACTAAATATAAGCCATCGTTTAAATTTCTTGTCAAATAAATGTAAGATAACATAATCGAGCCATAAAAAAAAGAAAAGAAAACTGCCATTACCTGATTCGCATTATATTTAGGAAAGGTAAATACATATACAACGAGCAGTGCTGACAATGTCATCGTAAAGGTTAACATAATATAGGTTTCTGTGTTTGCTAAATAACGTACTGCATAATAAAAAATCACGCCGAAGGCACCAACAATTTCGAGTGTATGACTTTTACACTCTTTATTCAATGATTTTGTTGCTCTCGTAAGTTCAAAATAAGCAATTAATGAAATAGCAAGCAGCAAAAAGAAGAGCAGATTGCCGCCTACAATCAAGCAAGATGCAAGTATCAGAATTAACACGATGCTGCTTATAAGTCGAGTCTTAAACATGTTACTCCTCCTTTAAAATTCCATATCTCCGTTCCCGCTTATTATAGACCTCGATTGCTTTTTCTAACTCTTCTTTATTAAAATCAGGCCATAACACAGGGGTAAAATATAATTCTGTATAAGCAAGCTGCCACAATAAATAATTTGATATTCTTTGTTCGCCGCTCGTTCTAATTAATAAATCCGGCTCCGGTATACCTGCGGTATCCAAATATCCTTCAAATACCTCTTCGGTAATCTGCTCCGGCGTAAGTACACCTTTTAAAATATCATCCGCTGCTTTTCTCATCGCCCTTATCATTTCATCCCTGCTGCCATAATTCAATGCAATTTGAAAATGAAGACCGGTATTATTTTTAGTCGCCTCTTCCAGTTCAATAATCCTCTTTTTAATATCGTCATCCAGCCCTGTTTTATCCCCAATAACTCTCACACACATTTTATTCTTTTCGGCTGTCTTTAAGCAGGTTTTCATATAATTACGCAGCAGCTTCATAAGCGCATCTACTTCATCCTTTGGCCGATTCCAGTTCTCCGTTGAAAAAGCATATACAGTAAGATATTTTATCCCCATTTTATATGCTTTTTCACAAATAACTTCTACATTTTTGCTTCCCTGCATATGTCCATAATTTCTTGGCATCCCCTTTGCTTTTGCCCATCTGCCGTTACCATCAAGAATTATCGCCACATGATTTGGAATTTTCATTGCTTATCCTCACTTTTCCTATTTATCGGATTTATTATTTTACCAGATATTTCCTGATAAACATACAAATGGGGAACAGCTCCAACAGCGGACCTGTTCCCTGCATAAAATACGAACCTATACCGTCATAATCTCTTTCGATTTGCTATCAATCATACTATCGATTTCCTTAACATATTTATCTGTTACTTTTTGCAGTTTATCTTCTAACTGCTTAATCTCATCTTCGGAAACCTCTGCCTTAGCAAGCTTTTTAAATGTATCATTACCATCACGTCTAACATTTCTCACGGCAACTTTAGCTTCTTCACCTTTTTTCTTTACTTCCTTCACCAGCTCTTTTCTCCGCTCTTCTGTCAGCTCAGGAAAAACAAGACGAATTACAACACCATCATTCGATGGGGTAATTCCGACATCAGAAGCCATAATTGCCTTTTCGATATCGCGAATCAGTGTTTTCTCCCATGGAGCAATTTGAATCATACGCGCCTCCGGAACACTAATATTTCCCACCTGTTGAATAGGTGTTGGCGTTCCGTAATAATCTACTTTGATTTTGTCTAGGACATGCGGATTCGCACGGCCCGCTCTAATCGCAGCGTAATCTGATGCTAAATAATCTACCGCTTTTTTCATCTTTTCATCATATGTTTTTAATCTTTCATCCATGTTGTTACCCTCCTCATTATATCGTAACTTTTGTTCCGGTAAAATTACCTTTTACCGTGTTTACAATACTGTTTTTCTCATTGAGTCCAAATACCCACATCGGCATTTTATTGTCACGCGCTAAAATCGATGCGGTCATATCTACCACTTGAAGATTCTTGGCAATTACTTCATCAATTGATACCAAATCATATTTTTTTGCTGATGGATTTGTTCGCGGATCATCGTCATATACGCCGTCCACTGCTTTTGCGAGCAAAATAACATCTGCCTCTACTTCCACTGCCCGAAGTACAACACCGGTATCTGTAGAAAAATACGGGTGGCCGGTTCCGCCTGCAAAAAAAACTACCATACCTCTCTCAAAGTATTTATTTGCCATATCCTTTGAATATAGTTTTGTAAAGGAACCACATTCAAATGGAGTTAAAATATTTGTCAGCATGCCTTCAGAGCGAAAAATCTCAGAAGCATAAATACAGTTCATAATCGTCGCCAGCATTCCAATCTGATCTGCTTTTGTACGATCAATGCTTTCACTGGAACGTCCTCTCCAAAAATTGCCGCCGCCAATAACAACACCAACCTGTATTCCTGCCGCCACAAGTTCTTTCACCTGTAAAGCAACTTCTCTTACCGTTTCTTCATCAAATCCGGTTTTCTTTACACCTGCCAGCGCTTCTCCGCTAAGCTTCAACATAATACGTTTCATGTTCATCCTCGATCCGTTTTATTTTTTCTTTTTTAAATCATCAAAAAACGCCGTTGGATTTACATCCGCATAGCACTGAGAACACAATCCTTCAATTACTGCACCATTGTTGATTTGAACAGATTTTGATTTGATATTTCCCATTACAATTGCAGTCGTATCCAAAATAACCGGTCCCTGTACGTCAATATCTCCTTTTACTGCACCGGCAATTACAGCACTCGTTGCATAAACATTTCCGATAATAACAGAGCTCTGTCCTACCTTAACACTTTTTTCAGAACGGACTTCTCCGGTAATAGAGGCCGAATCGGCAAATATTTCGGAAGCCTTAGAGTTACCATTAATGCTGCCGGCAATATCTAATTTGCCAAGTACTTCTACATTTCCATTTATGACTCCGACTACTTCCATGGAACCTTTGGAAGATATATCACCGTTAATCGTCATTCCTGCCGTAATTATTGCAGTTTCATCTGCTGCTACTCCTGATAATTTTCCATTTTCTAACATCTTGCCGTTATCCCCTTTGTTTCGTATTGTTTCTGTTTTAGGAGGCATCGCTGCCATTTCTAACTCCTTTAACATTTCTTCTTCTAGGAATGATCGCTCGGGTTCTTCAATTTCCTCTAATTCTTCTACTTCATCCAAAGCTCCTGCCTTCATAGCTGCTTCCTTTTCAAGCAGTGCTTCAAGCTCTGCCTCGTCAATGATAGCAGCAGCCTCCGGTGCCTCTTCCTCTATGACTGCCAAATCTTCCAGTGGGGCTTCCTCCACTTTAGTTGTCTCTTCTGCTTCATCTGCACCTTCTTCCAAAGCATCCTCCGGCATTAGTTCATTAACAGCCTGTGACAAGTCTTCTTTTAGATCTTGAAAAAATCCCATTTCTTAATCCTCCGTTTATTATTGTTCTATCTTTACGTGCTGTACTTTAATTGTGTCATCCGTAATCGGTAGAATTTCAACATTCTCTATCTCTGTCAGCTTCTCTAAAATAATTGGAAGCGCCTCAACCGTAGTCCTCTTATCTTCTGCATCATGCATCAAGACAATTGCCGTTGAATAATTGTTAATATTGTCTGTTACATTCCGGACAATATCTTCTACATCCATCAATTTACTAGTAGCATCCAAACTTGATACATTCCAGTCATAGTAAGCGATATCCTGCTCATTTAAATATGCAATCAATTCTCTCATGTCAATACTGCTTACCGTATTACTGCTTCCGCCTGGAAAACGATAAGTTCTTGACCATGTACCGGTTATCTTATATATATGCTCCTGCAATCTTGTCAAATCCGCAGCAAAAGCTTCTTTATCTCCATAGATTTCCGTATATTTATGACTATATGAGTGCATTCCGATTGTATTGCCATCCTCTACAATTCTACGATACAAAGCATTATACTTTTCTCCTTCTTTGCCAACAACAAAAAAGGTTGCATGAACATTGTATTTATTTAATATATCTAATATATCGTTTGTATAGCTGCTTGGACCGTCATCAAATGTTAAATAAGCTTTTATCGTTTTTTCAGCTGTATTTACTTCTTGATTCATGCTGTTTTTATCCTTATCCGGTGACTGTGTATCTGCAAATATCTTATTTTCCGAAGCAGCTTCTGTATTTTGATTGACCGCTAGAGTTTCTTTTACCTCTTCCTCCAGCTGAATTGATTTTTGTACCTCTTCCTTAGTCCGCAATATTTCCACTTCTTGTTCCAGCTTGTTTACTCTAATAAATAGAATAATACAAAGCAAAATCGGAAGCAGGATTGCAAGAGCTAAACCGATCACAATGATTTTCTTCAGCCTTTGTACACGCTTTGCCCGAATTTGTTTATCCGGGGCTGTTTCTGCTTCCTGTGGCATGGCTGTAATACTCCTTTTATTGTTTTGATCCTAGCGCCTATCATTGTAACATATTTTGATTGAGAAAAAAAGTCAAAAATCTTGTCTCTACACAAATTCTTCAAATGCTTTCGATATTTCTACAAATTGCTCTTTTATTTTTAAATATAACCCAAGTGTCGCATCTTTTTCTCTTTCATATTCTGCAATAATACTATCATAATTGTTCATCAGACAGTCAACAACCGGCCGGCTGATTTTATGTTTTTCTGCATCTCCATTTAAAATGCTTTTAATTTTGTCACTGTCAAACGCATTTTTATAGCTTCGTTTACCATAAAGTGCACTTAAAATATCCGCTACCGCTACAATCTGCTGCGGCAGTGTTAAATCTTTTTCACTTAGTCCACGATGATAACCGCTTCCATCAAGTTTTTCATGATGTCTTACCGCTATCTGCAAAACATCATCATCTACAATTCCCTCCAAAATCATTTCTGTTATCCGCACATGGGCTTTCATTACCTTCATTTCTTCTTCTGACAATCTTCCGGTCGATTCCAAAATGTCAAGTGGGATTGCTATCTTTCCTAAATCATGAAGGAGTGCACCATAATAAAGATTTCGAACGTTCATTCCGCTAAGACGCATGAGTCTGCCAAGCTGCTTTGCAAAGTTAACGGTTGACATTGTATGAACAACAGTATGCTCACTTCGAAAATCAATCGTATAAACAAGCATTTCTAAAAATCCTCTTTTATAATTTTCACTAAATGTTTTTAGACTGAGAACCTTAGTGAGTTCGTTTTGATACGAGCCATCCGCCAAATGCTTTGTTATTTGATACTTTGCTTCTGCTTTAAAAAATAAGTCGAGTGCTTTACCGGAAAATTTAGTATTGCGATATTTTATAAAATAATCAGGAGCCAGTTTTTCCTGTTTTAAGTGCATAAAAGTATCCATCTTATCGGCCAGATTTAAGCATTCAATAATATGAAGATATTTGCTTTTGATTAAAGGGTAACGATTGTAATCAAGATGATGATATAATACTATTTCTGCCTGATCCCCAATTGGAGAAAGATATTTTAAAAATAAAAAGCCATAAATGGAATGAGCCCAGACGTTTTTCGTCTCAAAATCGGTTACATTTTTTACATCATCCTCTTTATAAAGTCCCAAATCATGAAGAATTCCTATCATTGTAAAATCAACCAGTTCCTGCTCTGAATAAACGTTTTCATACTCTAACATTTTGTAGAGAATATAGGCTGTAACTTCTCCATGCTCTATAATTTTAGAATTAATAATTCCCAGTGTTTTTCGAATAATCGAATTCACATTTTCGCTGCTTATAACACTCATAATCTCTCTGCTTTCCTGTATTTGCCGATACGAAGCTGCTATTCACAAAGTCTTGCGACAACTTGATTTATAATTTTACCATCGGCCTTTCCCTTTAGCTCTCCCATAACCGCCTTCATAATCTGTCCTTTATTTTTGGTTGCAATAACGTCAGCAAATTTCTCTGTAATAATTCTCTCAACCTCTTCTTCTGACATCATCTTTGGTGCATATTCTTTAATAATTTCGTACCGTACTGTATATTCTTCCAATAAATCAGTACGCTCTTTCGGACAAGAATCGATCTGCTCTTTTGCTGTTTTTAATTCTTTTAACAAAACTCTATCTACAAGTTCTTCTTTAATGTCTTCTCTGCAGCCCTCATCGATTGCTGCCTTTTTAATTGCCGACACCATCGCTGATATGCCGTCTTTTCTAGTCTTATCTTTTGCCTTCATTGCAGTAATCATATCTTTTTGAAGTGTTTCTATCGTCATATTTCCCTCCTGATATCTAATTAATTTCGTCTCTTTCTATTATAATCTCTTTTTTTTGAAACGCAAGCAGCGGTAAAAGATTCCATCTACGTTTCATTTTAATTTTTTTCATTTTCCACTTGAAATTTTCAAGTATTTAAAGCATAATATCTACGTATGCATCTGATGTACATTTAAGTATTCAGATGTAACGGGGTATGGCTCAGTTTGGTAGAGCGCTCGGCTGGGGGTCGAGAGGTCGCAGGTTCAAGTCCTGTTACCCCGATTTTTTAATGTCTAAAATCATATATTCTATATTTCTTACGTCTTTATTTCACTATACAAATACCACTTGTACTAAAACCATATATAAAATAGTTCCTGCGGCTATCGATAAGAGCATGTTTTTTTTCACGAACTGTAAAAGCACGACAAAACCACCAGCAATCAGTTCCGGTAATCCCCGGCTTGCTGACATAAAATCAATGTCTTTATAGCAATAAATAACAAGCATTGCCAGCACTGCTGATGGCAGAACCTTACCAAGGTACTTAACATACTCAGGAGTTTCCTTCCCTGCCGGAAAAAGCATGAATGCAATTGCTCTTGTAAAAACAGTCCCGGCAACTACGGCGGCAACTGTAATAATCTGCTGTGTTACGGTCATACGGGGGCCTCCTCTTTTGTTACCTTCCTCCTAAATGATAAAACGAGAAAAATCAACACCATCGTTGCAATAATAAATTTGTCCCTTCCAAACAGAAAGAGGCAGACTATGGAAATAATGAAACCTATAATAGAACTTTCATGGCAGCTTTCCTTTTGCCATTGGTTAATAAAGATAACAATAAATAGAGCTGTCATAACAAATTCAATTCCTTTTGTATCAAAGGGAATTAAATTTCCAAATAATCCACCGATTGTTGCACCGGTAACCCAGTATATTTGATTGTATAATGTCACAAAAAACATAAACCACCCCTTATCCACATCCGCCGGAATCTCTGCCGTGCAATTAATGGAAAAAGACTCATCACACATTCCAAAAATAAGATACCACTTTTTCTTACCCGTATTTTTATATTTGTCCAGCATTGAAATACCATAAAAAATATGTCTTGCATTTACCATAACCGTAAGCAAAAACGCGTGCAGCGGGTTAAATGCACCGAGCAATAAGGTTGCTGCCAAAAACTCCATCGAGCCCGCAAAAATGCACATACTCATACAAATCGGATAAATTGCCGCAAAGCCAAGTGCCCGCATATAAATACCGTATGCTGCACCAAGAAATGTGAAGCCGGCTAAAATAGGTATCGTATGTGGAAATGCTGCTTTTGCCGCTTTTTTTATTATTGATTTATTGTTCATTTTAATCTGTTTCTCCTAAAACGTAATAATTTTAATATACTTTTCAAATATTTCTCCCGGAAGTAAAGTATTTCCCCATTCTCTATCTTTTAGCTCTCCTTTAAAATCTGTCCTGTCA
>CAYPIB010000079.1:0-13001 GCA_964410675.1 uncultured Roseburia sp. | reverse complement strand
GCCTTTGATATTATCTGAAAGGTCCTCTAAATACCATTCGTTTACTAATCCATTAATCTGTCTGGACTTTTTATTGCCTTCATTTGCAGTATCGGCATTGTCAACTAAGCTGACAAAGCGGATTCCCCAGACGGTAAACAGCCCATGTATGTACTTTTCTACCAGTTCCAGCTCACGGGTAAATCGGGATTGGGTTTTACAGAGCAGGATATGAAACTTTCCCTTCTCTGCATCCTTTAACAGCTTATTAAACTCCGGCCGGCTGCGGTCAGAACCGGTATAGTCATCATCGCTGTAAATATTGTAGATTTCCCAGCCATTTTTAATGGCATATTGTACTAACATCGATTTCTGATTTTGAATTGATCTGCTGTCCTCCTCCGGACTGGATTTATCTCTGTCTTCTGCCGATAAACGACAGTATATGGCTGCTTTATTTCTAACTTCAGACATAACTATCACACCTATTAGATTTTAAATCCGGTGCATTATAAAGTAACTCCTCTTGACACTTTCCCTGTTCTGCTGCTTCAATATATTTTACAAATGCCTTTGTATACGATTCTGTTAGATTATCTTTGGTTTCTTTCTTGTAAATGTTCTCTACCGCCATATTGCAACATCCTTTTACTTTTTATCAATATACAATTTGGGAGTGAAAAATAGAACTATGAAATGTACATATGCCTTTATTCTGAAAATAAAAAGAGTCGAGATTGAGGTGTGTTTGCCTAACTTCGACTCTTTTTGTTTATTAAATTAATATTTATGGTTAGTATTATAAAACGGCAACTTCTAGATTGGCTTGCTTTTAATTGGAATCAGACTTGCGTAATAAATAACAGCTCCTAATATTAAGCATGATAAAATTTGTACAATAGCAGTATCATGAAAGATAATCATATTGAAGAACCATAACAGTGCAACTCGGAGTGTTGCTATTGGTGTAAAAACGCTTATGATTGTTATGATAAGAACATCTACACACCAGCCATACCAACGTCCTTGTATAAGCGTCAACGTATGCAGAACACAGCAGCAAAGTGTTAGGAATGCCCACATTTGAACAAACGCTATTATCGTACCATGTTCGATGAAGCCAAATACATTCAATAAGTCTATCACACCCAATATCCTCGTCAGAAGAATAGGGTCAATGGTAAAATGGAGTAATATACTTGCCAAGGTCACAAACGCAGAAACAAAGACATATAAGATAATACTGCTTCTAAAAAAATCTTTGCGCTTGCCGCCGAGATTCATTAACTTGGAAAAGTTCTGAGCAGGAACAAATATTGCCATCAGCAATGGTAAAAGATACAGGTAATTACCTGCTGCTAACGTAATATTTTCTGATGTTCCAAGAAGCGCCATCGACGTTATATAATTGATGATCACTAATATCATGATTGGAATCATTATTTTATATACGGTATCTGATTTTTTTAGATTAATTTTTACAATTCCTAATTCCGTTTTCATTTAATTTGCCTCCTTTTCGTCCCCGACAAGACCAATAAAGAAATCCTGTAAACTCAAAGCCGATATAGAATATTTATCGCTTTCCGGTAAACGCCTGTCATAGATATATCGTGAAAGAAAACCTCCCGCCTTTATTTCACTTAGAATATGCAGTCCCTTTGTAGCTGCTATAACATTTTCATTCGGACCGGTGACACAATATGCTTTTTCGTCAATCTCATTCATATCGCAAAACTGGACAAGCTGACCTTTATTAATAATAATAAGCTGATCTGCCACTTTTGCAATTTCATCAATAATATGTGTTGAAATAATAATTGTTTTGGGATTTTTAGTATTACTCTCCTGCAGCATCTCATAAAAATTCTTTCGCATCACTGGATCAAACCCAAGTACTGGTTCATCTAAAAGCAAAATCTCTTTGCCTGACGCCAGAGCCAGCAGTGTGTTGACCATTGCCTTCATGCCAAAGGAAAGTTGTTTATAGCGCTTTTTTCTATCAAGCTGAAACCGCTTGGCAATATCCAAGGCATAAGAAAGATTAAATGTTTTACTTAAATCTGCAGCTGCATGAAATAAATCATCCAGCTTCATATTAAATTGTGATGCATTACTCTCAACATAATGTACATCCTCCGGCATGGCAAGCGAAGTCACTTCCTTACCATTTACTGAAATAGTACCGGACGTAGCTGCAATATGACCGGACAACGTTTTGAGCAATGTCGTTTTTCCTGCACCGTTGCGACCTAGAAGGCAGTAAATACCAGGCTGTTCAATTTGAATAGAAAAATCCTGGATACCAACGATTTTACCATATTTTTTAGTTACACTCATAAGTTCAATCATGAAAATTCTCCTTTACAATTTGTAATAATGTACTATCTGAAATACCGATTTTCCTCGCCTCACTAATAAACTCCGGAACAATATGTTCAAAAAAAGTCTTTTTACGTTCCGACAAAATCATCTCTCTTGCTTCCATCGTTACAGCCATACCCACACCACGCTTTTTATATATAATGCCCCGGTCTGTAAGTACACTAATGGCTCGCTGCGCTGTTGTTGGATTAACAGATAGAAGTTTTGAAATTTGAGGCGTTGAAATAATTAGATCATCCACACTATAAGTTCCAGAAAGAATATCGTCTTCAATCATTTCTACAATCTGGATGAATACCGGTTTTTGATCATTCAATTTATTTCTCCCTCCTTAGTTAATAGGTTAATTACTTATGTCACTAACCTTATCAAAAAAATTTTCTTTTGTCAAGTGGAAACTAAAAAATATTCTTACAAGAAATTTATCTCTTGCAAAGAATACTTTTTAATTATAAAACTTATAAGATTTTTACTGAGTATAGCTCTCAACAATAATATCATCTTTACTTCCACTTCTTGAATGATAGAATTCCCCTCATACATAAATTTAATTAAATTTTAGTTATCGCTAATTCCTGCGTTTTACGGTTATTATAAGTTTCAAAGGCTTCCACGACTCCAGCATGAGGAAACGCATAAATAGTGGGATAGTCAATTTCATCATATTCCGGCCGTACTTTAAAAGCAATCTGCTCATCTTCCACACTAAACTGTGCGTTAACACCCTGCTTATTTCCTCTGGCATCCAGTCGAACCCATTTATTTTCTTTTGATAAATAAACCGCATTGAGTCCATGCAGAACATAGCCGGTATCTGGTGTATCTTCTCTAGTTAGATGTTGATAGCATAAACCGGAAGGAACACCAGCATATCTTAATAAGGCGGCTAATAGTAAAGATTTAGCGAAACAGATGCCTTCACGGTATTTGAGTACCTCTGACGCTTTTTTAGTTACTCTCTCACTGTCGATGTCACCCGAATGGCTAATCTTATCACGGACAAATTCAAAGGCAATGTTAATTTTTTGTTTCTCATCAGTTATTCCATGAAAAAGCTCTTTTGCTTTTTCCTGTATAGATGGATGATTATAATCTATGTATTCATCAGACTGCAAATAATCATCTATACACTCACTTTCTAAAATTAATCTCATAAATTTTACTCCTTTTTTATCAATATAGCTCATACTTTCTTATATTTTAATTTATTATACTACAAAACATAAAGGGCGTTAATACCTTCTATTCGAATATAGCTTTCAAATTCTTTAATAGTATTATATAGAACAACCATTATCATATTAAGAACAGATAAAGAAACTGCTTTATATCCACTGCGTGATAACAAGTATAAGCAATTCCATCACCAATATTGGGTGAAAAAAATGAGTAAATATAATCTGGAATAAATAGAATCAATAAAATAAATGCTAAAACAGCCTGCCATTTACAAGGTATTTTAGCATTTATTTTCCTCATTACAGGAATTAAAAAATAATGCAGAATAAGACCGGCTGCACCAAACAAAAGACTTGCCGCAATACAGACACGACCGTTAATATTACCCCAAAACGTATCATAATCCCACCATCGAATACCCCATATGATTTCTAGCGCCCAGCTTGTTATATATTCTAATATAGATCCTATCACACTGGATAAAATAAATATTAGAACAGGACTTCTCTTTAAGTCATGAAGCAGCACTGTGAGCAAAATCCCGCCAAACCCATAAATTGGAAGCCATGGCCCCAGTAAAACACCTCGATTAACAAATGATTGCAACATAAATAAATATAATATAACTTCCCAAATCCATCCTGCGAAGGACAGAAAGAAGAAAAATAGGATATAAAAATTATATTTATTTAATAAATTCTTATTTATTATTGACATTTCGTTATCACCTCATATTTTCTTTACAATCTTATTATTCCAAACTGTAAAAAAAACATGCCCATAACAAAATAAAAGTAATGGAAAACAGTTCACTTGTATTCGCCAGTAATAAAGCCGTACTGCAAAATGTGATTATCCATAGCTTTTAGTAAATCTGCTTTCTTTGACTTTGAGCTAAGTTCAAGGCGGCAATCTAATACATACACATTATATTGATATTTGTGAGTTGTTCCTAAAGGAGGTTTCGGTCCTCTATACTTATGTCGTCCATATCCGACACCTTGAACAGCACCATCAAAATCATCTAATTTTTTCCCATGTGGTATATTTTCGGGTATTTTTTGCATAACTGGTAGATTCCAGATAGTCCAGTGATTGTAAACATGAAAAATCGGGTGCTTTATATCGTCCATAATAATCGCAAGCGATCGTGCTTTATTAGATAACTCCGATAGACTTAGTGCGGGTGATATATCTTTGCCATGTCCAGTAAACTTTACAGGTATCTTTCCATTGTTCTCAAAAACACTGGTGACGCTTAATGTAGCATTTTCGCGCATAATTTTCCCCCCCCTCATATTGAAATAGCTTTGTAAAGTGTGTTAAATGCTTTTTCCAAAAACTCCGATCTGCTTGTTTCCAAATATTGCAAATATGACTGTTTATTATAAGATATCAATATCACCCCACAAATCGATGACCACATCGCAAAGACGGTTTCTTTTGTATCTATATCTGGCCTGAAAGATTTATTTGTTATCCCCCTATCAATGAAATCACAAAGTATTTTGTTTATATCATCATTTAGTTTGAGCATATTTTTATAATTAGGCTCATCTCCGTTTTTATCAGTTTGGCTATTTATCATACTTTCAAAAAAAAGCGGGTTTTCTCTCTGCAAAGCAACGTGAGCATTACAAACAGCCATAAATACAGAATGTTCCGTGTCATTCTGGTTTATCGCATTTTCCACAAGCTTTTTTAATGACACCATATTTTCGTAGATAATATAATTATAAATTTCGTCTTTACTCTTGAAATAAACATAAAGTGTTGATTTGCTATAATCAGCTTCATTTGCGATATCGTCCAAATTTACTACCACTATTCAACTTTTAAAAAGTCCTCTAAAATCAATTGAAGAGGCAAGCAAAACTTTACCTCCGATCCAAGATGTCATTGCATTTTCAATACTTTCATTAGCCACTTTCTCAATTGTTTTATCAGATATATTATAAAGTTCTATTATATCAAAAGATATTTTATCCTTTAAAATCCAGTTTGTTATGGAAGAAGAATTTCGAAACGCAATTGTATCACCCTAATTACTTTCTAAAGATGTAATAAAATCACTCTTTAACCATTTCTTTAAGTCTTTATACTTCGCTTCGTATAAAGCATACGAGCCGATAACCTTGGGTACAGCAAAACTAATCACAAGGGAGTCTTCGGTTATATAACTATGAACTTCTGGGTAATTGTCTTGATCACTTTTAATTAGTTTCTCATGTAAGTTAACTGAATCATAAACATACTCTTCTATATGCTCATAAAAAAGTGATTTATCACTAATCTCTTTAAAGTTATAATTTTTTGTATTTGTAAATAAATTAAAAAACTCACGTTTAAAACTATCATCAACATCAATTATATCACTTAACTTCAGTGCTTTTCCCGTCTTTAAATCTATTGTGATAGTTTTACTACTAATTAAAGGATATAATTGATGCTCTTCAAAAGAATTAGCTTCAAAATGAATACTAATAAAGCGTTCATTGTCTAATGTAACTGAATATGTTGTTGTTATAACCCCGTCTTTTGGTGATGAATTTCTTATTTCTTTCATGGCACATTCTTTTATTTTATTATTCATTTCTAATTCAAGCTCCTCATCGCCTAAATTCTCTATCTGAGGATAATAGATACTAAATCCTTTGGCAAATCCATTATAAATGTTACTTCCATCCATTGTAAATTGATTATAATATTTATTTTCTATAATCTGATAGTTATGTTTTGGTTCCGTTTCATTTTTACATGATGTTAATATCATTGTTAAGCAACACAATAGTATAAGCATCATTGTCTTATTAATTTTTTTTTCCTTTTTCATTCCTTCACCCTCATTTATTTATCTTGAAAATTTCTTGTGCTTTTTTATAATAAAGTAATCTTTCCTCTATGCCATTTGGTTCAATACCTTTATTAGGAGCTTTTGGACCTCCATTAATAACTTGGCAAATAGTATAAAAATCAGCTCCTTCTTCTATTCTTTTATTACAATTGTTCCATGAAACTGACCAATGCCATCCGGCAGATTCTCAAGCTAAATTAGCCGCAACATACTCTGCTCCCCCAGTCATAATTGGATTGTTCCCTTCTGAATCAAGTTGAACCAATCCCTCTTTTAACATTTGATCTGCAAATGCCTTATAGTTTGCGTATCCCGTCAACTGCATAAAACCACCTCCACAATAATCGACCCCATCTACTACATATTGATTACCCACATCAACTTCTGTAAGGCCTCCTTTAGATTCATGCGCCGCATTAGCTAAAAACATTGCAATCTCAATATTTTTTCTAATATTATATTTTACTAATACTCTATTTAAATCGTTAACCATTTCATCTGAAATATGATCCACCCCAAGCTCAATTAATAGATTTTTATTTACTATTTCTTCACTTTCATCCTCTGGCTCTGCAACTGGCTTTTCATCTGGCTCTTCATCTGCTTCGTTACTAATAGCTATCTTATCTGCTAGAGATCTAATTATCACAATTTTATACTTAGTTATTCTATCTTCTGACTTTCCATAAGTCAGAACAACAAATTTTATTACGATTTGCATTACTTTTAATTCTTTACTCTGAGAAATTAATTCATTTTTGATTTGAACTATCGAATTCTTTACACCTCCATAAGATGCCCCATCTAACTGATTACTCACTTCTTCTAACTGTT
Source organism: uncultured Roseburia sp. (assembly GCA_964410675.1). GTDB lineage: Bacteria > Bacillota > Clostridia > Lachnospirales > Lachnospiraceae > RGIG3040. Next base: position 5,770 of record CAYPIB010000079.1, on the reverse strand, counting down.
GAATATTTTCTTCTAATTCATTAATTATAGAAGAATATTTTTCTGCAACGCCATTAATTTTTCTTAAATTTATAAAAAATTTTCTCATATATCCTTGCCTCCTTTTCTTGTATATTATTGACTTATAATACAATAACACAATTAAGTACTTTTATGTTACTTTTCCGACAGACGGTACGTGAAATAGGATGAATAACCAGTTTTGACATATTTTCAATATGGTTTAGTAAGTAAAATAAAGCCAGTTACATAATAAATAAGCCAACTGATTTTTAATTATTAAATCAATTAGCTATACAAAATCTAATTATATTTGAGCATCACATTCTGTTGTGTATCCCCCTATGCCGCATCTGCCGCCATATCCTCCATTAAATCGGTAATGCAGTCCCCTTTTGACTGGAACTCGCAAGCATTAAATGGTATTCCGCCTGCAGCCTGCGGCCATAAAGCTGTTGTATGGTCAATATAATAAGGACCAAAGCCTGACCTTTGAATTTCTTCCATACTTAAGTTTTTAGTTAATTGATATACAATAGCCCCTACCATTTCAAAGTGGCCAAGCTCCTCTGTTCCGATATCAGTAAGTAAATTAGCTACTTCTGGATACGGTATCGTATAGCGCTGTGATAAATAACGCATAGAAGCACCAAGTTCACCATCGGGCCCGCCATATTGACTGATGATATATTGTGCCAGCTTTGCATTCGGTTTTTTAATATTTAAAGGATACTGAAGTCTTTTTTCATAATTCCACATTTATCTGCACTCTCCTTCCCATGGCAGTGGAGTTAATGCCCAAGTCCACTCATTTTCACATTCCATAATAGAGCGAACGGAAAGCGGCCAATAGCGATTCGCATATTCCTGCATCATTTTACTTTTCACTCGATTATACTGCGTAATATACGCTATTGTTTCGGTATCACATGGATGTGTGTCTAAATATAGATTCATTTCTACAATTGCAAAATCAATCATACTGATTTCATACAGCATTTTTTTCTGTTCTTTATTCATTTTAATTGACACATCTCCTTCCCGTAAAAGGTAAGTTTAATTCCGGATAAAGTGTACCAGCTTCAAAAGCTCTTTCCAGACATTCATAAGTGACATTGCTTTTTTGCCAAGGTACATAAGCCATTGCTACCGGAAATTCGTTTCTGCATACTTCTTTGTTATGATCTTTCATAAATTTCCTTTCATATAAATTCATTTTCTTTCATACTATTATATGTAAAAGGTTTATTAGTGCTACTATAAATCCTGTTAAATCGTAATGTGAACTTTACCTATGATAAAGCAAAAAGAGTATCCTGTCGCAAAAAATTGCCGCCGGATACTCTTTTAATATTTTATTTTTTATCTTTCATCTCCCATAAAGAAAAGGGCAATGAGTCCGGGGCCCGTATGAGCACCAATTGTTGGATCTAAAATGCTAATCATCCTTTTTTCTATACCAAAACGTTCTGTGATTGCATCTGCCAAAAACTCGGCATCATCTAAACAGTCACCATGCGTAATCATAAAAATATCATTCTCGCTGCGTCTGCTTCCCATTTTTTTATCCATAATATCAAGCAGTGATAATAATGACTTTTTACGTCCCCTCGCTTTTGTCAGAGACACTAATTTTCCATCATAATCTACATGGAGAATGGGCTTGATATTTGCAAGAGTACCGATTACCGCAGTCGCCTTACTGACTCTTCCGCCTCGATGCAGATGATGTAAGTCATCGACTGTAAAAACATGAATGACATCCATCATATTTTTCTCTACATAATCGGCAACTTCCTCAAAGGATTTTCCCTTCTTCATTTCTTCTACTGCTTTGTATACAATTAATCCCTGCCCTAATGATGCGCACTTCGTATCAATGACTTTAATGACTACATCAGGATTTTCTTCCATCACTTCTTCTGCTGCAATTCGTACAGCATTAAATGTTCCGCTCAAACCGGAAGAGAATGCCAAGTATAATATCTTCTTGCTTTCCTTACTATATTCCAAAAAATGAGTTTTTGCCTGTTCCGGATTTACCTGTGATGTAATCGGCATACTGCCCGCCCGCATCTTGTCAAAAAACTCTTTTGAATCAAGGATATTGCTTTCATCATATGTAACCCCATCGATGGAATATGCCAGTGACATAATACCAATATTGTTATCCTCTAAGTATTCCTGTGATAAATCAGCAGAAGTATCTGTAGCTAATTTGAATTGTGAACTCATAATCTTTCTCCTTGCTCTTATCTATTTTCTTCTATTCTTATTCGTCTATTTGTAATTCAGAATAATTTTACCATTATTTTGCGTGAATTACAAGTTGATAAAATGTAAAAACACACAACAGACCTCCTTGCCTGCAGTGTGATTCTACATAATATCTTTATTTTCTTGACTCGGTTAACCGCAGTCTAAATAAACGTTTTGATAATTGCTTTAAATTAAATGGTAATAGCGGATAAATATAGCTGTGCCCGGATATTGTTTTATTATTTACTATGGAGAGCAGTAAAATTCCAACTCCGGCAATATAGCCATATACTCCAAAAATGGCAGTTAATATGAGTGCAATCATACGCATAAATTTAAGTGCATATGCAAGTTCATAGCTTGCCTGTGTATAATTTGCAATTGTAACAAATACCATATATAACATAACCTCTGAACTAAACCAGCCGCTTTTTACCGAAAATTCACCAAATACAAGTGCTGCCAAAACACTAAAAGGTGTACTTAACATACTCGGTGTATTAACGGCGGCAAGCCTTAGTCCATCAATGGCAAGCTCTAAAATTAAAAATTGCCATATAATCGGTATATTTGGAGACTCCTCTAATTGTATAAAGGCAAAACTTTCGGGTATCCACTGCGGATACATCATCAGCAATAAAAAGGTAGGAGTTAGAAAAAATGTTAATATTGATATGCAAAAACGTGCAATTCTTAAATAGGAACCTGTTACCGGCGGAAAATAATAATCATCGGCTTCCTCAATAATATCAAAAATTGATGTTGGCGCAATCATAGCTGATGGAGAATTATCAACTAAAATAATGATATTTCCTTCTAAAACCTGAGCTGCGGCTGTATCCGGCCGTTCGGTAAATTTAAACTTTGGAAAAGGATTAATCCACCGTCTTTGATACAGACATTCGGCAAGACTCTCTTGGTTCATCGTCAGAGAATCTACTTTCAGCTCTTTTACTCGTTTTCTAATTCGATCAAGAAAATTTTGATCCACTCTGCTGTTCATATAGCAAAATACAATATCCGTTTGCGAGCTTTTTCCGGCATTAATCACTTCCATCCGCAAATCGTTACTTCGTATTCTCCTCCTAATTAAGGCAGTATTAAAAACTAACGTTTCAACAAATCCGTCCTTAGACCCTCTCAGGGTTTTATCCTTTTCCGGTTCTGTAACCCCTCGGCTTGGGTACGTTCTGGCATCAATTAATACACACTGGTCATAACCATCGACAAACAATGCAAAGATACCTGAGAAAATATCTTTTTCAATTGCTTTCCAATCACTTTTTAAATCGACTTCAACATAAGGCATAAATGATTTCGACATCGTATGGGCATCAGCCGGCATTTCCTCTTTTGTAATAGCAAATAAGTATTGAAGGATTTTTTGCATTAAATCATCCTTACAAAAGCCGTCTATTAAATACATGCAAGCTCTTTTTCCACCAATTTCAATAACTCGGTAAATCAAATCATAGCTTTCATTCACAGCTAACTTTTTATTCAAATAATCCATATTTACTTGCAAAGATGTATTCATTTGACTCTCAAAAAAGGTAACATTATTTTTATCCAACTTAAAAACTCCTTTTGATAAAAGAATTTGCTTTTAGAAGTATTTTCTAAATGCCTAATTCTTAGTTTACCAAAAGAAGTTTAAAATATACCATATTAGTTAAACTTTGGAAGTACTGCCAAAGCCTCCGTTTCGCTTTGTAGTAACTTCATCATCGATGGTAATACCATACTGCAGGAAAATACCCTGCATAAAGCCGGTACCTCTTGTTATTGAAAATGCTTTATTTTCCTTAGAATCATTTGTAATTTTTGCCATAATATGACCTTCATTATCTGATTCAAAATAATCACTGTCAATAATACCGACCGTATTATTTAACTGCAGCCGATATTTAAATCCAAGCCCGCTTCTTGGAAACAGACATAATACAAAATCGTCATTCATCTCTGCGCGGATACCGGTTGGAATTTTAATTGATTCACCCGGCTTTAGTTTGAAATTTAAAGTACTGTAAAAATCATAACCTGCACTTTTTTTTGTTGCTCTTTTAGGAAGAATAATTTCTTCATAATTTTTATTTATTTCTTCTATTGAAAGGTCCGGAAAGGAGTCCTTCATATCTTCTTGAAAACGTTCCCTGCTGACTTTATGAAATTTTGCTACTCTTACCATGATTCATTCTCCATCTGTTTATTCATTAATGACTTTGATGCAATATCGGCATATGCGAATCCGTCTGCTTCAAGCTGGCAGCTACATCGATGACACGCTGATTAGAGCTCCCTTTCCACTTAAGCGCTGCATCTTTTAATTCAACCTTAAATTCACCATCCACTAATACGTCAACATACTGCATAAGAGGATAATAAAGAGCATTTTCCCAAACATCACCGGTATACAACCAAATCGTTTTAGTTGGATACTTGCTTCGAATTTCTTCCATTAATTCACGAACCGCTAAGCGGTTTGCCGAATGCAGTGGATCTCCTCCTGTGAAGGTAATACCTGAAATATAATCCTTATCAAGCTGCTCAAAAATCTCCTGCTTTGCCGCTTTATCAAAAAGAAGACCTCCATCCGGATCCCATGTCATTGGATTATGGCACTCCCTGCAGCAGTGTGCGCAGCCTGCAACCCAGAGTACTACGCGTAAGCCATCTCCATTTAACATATCATCCTTTGTTATATTGTGATAACGCATTTTCTTCTCCCTGCTCTTACATTGATTTTCTATCTTCGATTTCTGCCATTTTTGCATCATTTAAACGTGTATCTCCATGCACTCTAGAATAAGACAAATACCCGTTCATCCGATCAATTTTGGTCAGATTTCTGCTTCCGCATTTTGGGCATACATCCATTTCTAACTCCTCATGCCCACAGTCATCACAATATGCTAATGATAAATTAACACCCTCATAAAATCCCATATCCATTGCTCTATGAATCAATGTCTTGATTGCATCTGTATTATAGCTGATTGGGTATTTTACATATTGTATTTTTCCGCCATTTGACAAATCCCAGAAGCGGAATTCTAAATCCTGCTTTTGTATTGGTGTAATATCCTCTGATACATGACAATGGAAACTATTGCTCACATATTCTTTATCGGAAACGCCTTCGATAATCCCATATTTTTTACGGAACTGCTGCACCTGCAGGCCGCAGAGATTCTCTGCCGGGGTCCCATAAATTGCATATAAATTTCCATCTTCTTCTTTAAATTCATTCACCCTTTTGTTAATATGCTCTAAAACCTGAATCGCAAATTGTCCATCTTCCACAAGGCTCTTGCCATTACTAAGCATCTGAAGTTCATTAAATGCTGTAATTCCAAACGATGCCGTTGCCGACTTTAAAATCGGTTTGATTTTGTCTTGAAGCTTTAAATTTCCGCCTAAAAAACCACCCTCGCAATAAGCAAGCGGATTTGTAGATGCACGCATTTCACCAAGGTAGGCATAGGTGCGGATATGAAGCTGACGAATCAGT
>CAYPIB010000078.1:0-13058 GCA_964410675.1 uncultured Roseburia sp. | reverse complement strand
GAAGCAGCTGAAGAAATTTGACCTGTTCTATTATTTTGAGTATATACATTATCTGAACCATACCTAGTACTCGTATTATTCCCTAGAGATGGTATGAATGTACCTGATACGCCTACACCAAAATTACCAGATGTTACAGTATTTATCGGATATGAATCTAAGCTATAGGTAAACGGAGAAACATCTCCACTTAAGACATCTTGGGAAGCCATTATAAGTTTTAAGAAACTCTCAGGAGCTGTAATTAAATAGGTTTCTTTACCTACAGATTCATCACCTGACGTATAAGTTCTTCTGGATTCTGGAACATCAGGGAAAAGTAAATACCCAGGAGGTGCATTATAATATAGTGTATATTCCCATGGTTGCCAATCCTTTACTGGAGCATCTTGACTAATAGGATATACTAATCTTGCTAAAATCAACAGACTAAGAAAATCTCCACTATAGGTATATAGGAATGCATTACGTTCTGTCATTAAAGCTTTAAAGGCTGTAGCTGAGCCATACTCATTCAATCTATCTTCATAAGGATTTTCATTAGCCCTTAAAACAAGTTGGTCAAATATCTTAAGTTCTGAATTTAACCTATTTATAGAAAGAATTAACTTTATCGTACTATCTATAGCATTAATAGGATAATAGAGTTGAACTAACTTACGTAAAGAAAGTTTAGAATTTTGGATACTGATAAACATTTACCATACCTCCCTGTGCAATGATCCTTTGATTAAGATCCTCTGGAAGTATATAGCCAGTTGCAGGTCTAGCAGATTCCTTTTGAGTTTTAGCCACGGAATTAAGAATATCTAATACACTTGTATCTTCTCCCAATTCCATAACTCTACGAGGATCTAGACCCATGAAGGTTCCTTCTTCTTGTAACTCAGTATAAGATGGAGATATTCCTAATATAGGGGATGTGAATAAAGGTAGAGTCCAGAGTGCTCTCAGATTTGTTACAACAAGTTCCCCATTTGAGTTATAATGCTGTCCTGGTGTCCAGTGGGAATTCTCCCACCACTCTACCATTCTAGGTACAGGATCCTTCTCTGTAGTTTTCCATGTCCCAAATAATGGAACAAAGGGAGTTTCATCACCAGAAATTCTTGTATACGCAGAATTAGCTTCAGAAATTCCTTCTGTTTCTGTAACCCAGTATGGAAAATTCTGGTGAAGATATAAACCAATTAAATTTATTAAGAATGTATTTGATACATTATTTATATGGAAGTCTAAAGCAAAATATTTCAGTAGTATACATATAATTTGTTCCCGCATAATCTCTATCCCTTTCTAAGTGCTGCTAATGAACCTACAGGAGTTACAGTGATTGGCTTTGAACCCATCTGTGGAGATCTTGGTGGAATACCTTTAGATTCCCTTAATAGATCGATAAGTTCCTTAAGCTCCTTTATTGTAAGATCAAACTTCTCTAATACCTGTGTCTGATAAGCTAATTGAGCTTCTGTGTAATCTGGAGGTAAAGTTAATTCCATACTTTGTATAGCACTTGCCAATTCAAGATCAGATGTACCTAGTACATCTGCGATAGTGTGGGCGACTTGACTTTCTTGAGTTTCCAGATAAGATAACAGAGAAACCAGAGCAGGATGGAACATAACGATACTATCAGCCATAGAAGTTGAACTATCCGCCATCGAAGTCGCACTAACTGATAGATCTGAAATTCTAGAGGATAGATCTGCACTAATCGTTGAGGATTCAGCTGTTGTGCCAGTTACTAATCCCGATGAAGTAACGCTATTGGTTAGAGAAGTTGTTGTATCTAAAGGTTCTGGAGTAGTTATATTTAATCCTTCTAAGTCTAGAGATTTAATCTCTACAACAGCGTCAGACTGATCAGTTTCTTCTCTATCTGGACTCTTACCTTTAAATGGCCATCTATTTGACATCCATTCTAATATGTCACTTACGAATTCAATAGCTGGACTCATGAGAGAGAATATTACACCCCAAAGTTTCCCGAAGATGTCAAATACTGCTTGGAGAATTGGAGCTGCAATTTGTAATACGATCGTCATGATAGGCATTATTGCTTCAAATATTCGTGTCAATACTGGGATTACAAGATCTAATACCCCAGAGATTAGAGGAAGTAACATATCCAGTAGATTCGTTATTAATGGCATCAAGTTGTTTAAGAGTGCAGTAGCAATCATTAAAATTGGTTCTATAATAGGAGTTATTATAGCCATTACAGCGTCTATAATATTCACTAGAACAGGCATTAATTCAGTTACTATATCCATTACAACAGGAATAAGATCCATAACAGCTTCAAAAATCGCATCTAGAATTGGAGTAAGCATTTCTATTATAGATGCTACTGTTTCGAATAACTGACCCCATGGTTCTGGGAGGTTGGCTGCAAGATCCCTCAACATATCTGGTAATTCATGTATTAGATTTAACACTGATTGAAGTAATGCAGGTAAAATATCTGTCAACACTGTACTTAGAAGTTGAGGAAGTAAAGAGAATACTGCACCTAAAACTGATTCTAAGATTGGTGGTAGGATGACTGGTAATTGTTGTCCTAATATCAATAAAGCAGTTCCTAATCCTTCAATTAGAACTGGCAAGACACCTAATAGAGCATTTAAAACCTCAGGAATAGCTGCTGCCAAAGCACTAATTAGTCCAGGAACCATACCCATTAATACAGGAATTGTTTCAGATATCCCGTTAACTATATTCGTTACCATATTAGGTAATTCGATCAACATATTCTCAATTTGTTCGATGATAGCCTTTGCTGCCTCAGGACCTACCATACCTAGCTGTAAGACTGCATTAACAACCATACCTAGAGGTCCACCTATAGCGTCTCCTAAACCACTAAGCATAGAGATTGTATCTTCTTGCAGATCAGCAACATTCCCAGAAAAATTTGCCATAGCTTCAGTTGCTGTAGCATTTGCTATTTTATTAGAATCAGAAATTTGAGCTGCAACTAATTCTGTAGCATCAACAACTCTATCAGTACCTTGTGTAGAACTAGATTCTTCAAAAGCACTAAGAAGAGAATCCCCATTATTTTGAAGAACACGCATAGTTTCTACACTAACACCAAATACCTCTGCCATTGCATCAGTACCATATGACCCACTGGCTGTAAATTCAGTGAGTGTATTCATAATTGCTTTCATCGTACCTTCTGAGTCCTGACTAAAAGCTTGCATGAATTCTTCTTGGTTTGTAGCTCCTATTCCTAAACTAGTAATCAGATTAACCATATCACCCTGATCTCCAGTAGCAATTTGAGCTACTATATCAGACATGGCTGATCCTACACCACCAGTAAAGTCATTAAATGTAGCATCCATAGTGGATAAAGAGGATAACATACCCCCTAAATTCTCTACATTTAAGGTAGAAGCTGAACTTAATAATGCTTCAGAGGATTTACTATAGTTTACTAACGCTCCTCCAAATTCTTTTTGATTAGCATATACAGAATCAGCCACAAGTTGTGTCTGTTCTTTTGCATATTCCATAGCTGCTGCACTATCTAATCCCATAGTATTCGCATTTGCCAATAATCTATTAAAAGTTGGCAGCATAGCTTCGCCCAAGCCACCCATACTACTTTCTAGTACAGCTGCTTGTTCTGCTGCTACTTTAGCTTGATCAAAACTCATACCCTCATTGACAGCATTAGCTAATTGGTTTTTAAATTCTTCAGGATCAACCAGACTAGATAAACCTTGAGCTTGCATAGAAGCTGCAAAATCATTTACTGCTGATTCCATATCAGCAAGAGAGACACCAGTTAGTTTTGCTAGATCTCCAGCCTGACTATCCCACCAATCCTTCATAGAAGACATAGTCTCCTGTAAAGTATTCATTGCAGATTCTGTACCAGTAGTTAAAGTTGTCTTCATCAGATTAGCTGCACTAGTCATGATATGATTTACAGAATCCCAAGTCTTCTTTGTAGCCGAAACCATTAACTTACCAGTCAAAGCATACGTAGATTTAATTCCTTTTTTAGTTAATTGAGCAGTAAGTTGACCTGTGCCTTTCATAAGACTAGAAATTCCCCCACTTAAATCCTCAGACATTGTCTGTGTTAATCCTGGACCTAAGTTGGAGGAAAGGTTTTCAAATAAACCATTTATACCTGCTTGAACTGAGCTAGGGGTTATACCTAGCTGCTCAAGAATATCCTCCATGCCCCTACCTCCTAAACCGTCTTCTACTTATATTCTTAGTAGAATTCTTACGTTTCGCATCCATTTCAGCCTTACGAGATTCTAACTCCTTATCTCGCTTTTCTTTTTGAGCCATCCAAAATTCGACTTGTTGTTTGCGATAGGATACAGGCATGTTAAGTATAAATTCTATGGGTACTACACCCTCACTCTGTGTTGCGATGAATAGAGCCTCATTCAGCATCCCCTGATACAGCCTTGCTCTCTGATCGTCTGAGATCACGCCAAGCTGTAAGTTGTTCCATGGTGGGGCGAAAGGAATATGCGTTTATCACGTTATGGAATTCTGCATTAGGACCATGGCAAGATGGACAGGTTGTTTTAGCTACCGAGGAATCCCCAAATGCAGTTCTCTCTGTATAAAACTTTGCTAGCATTCTGACATCATTAGCATCCAACTTACGCAAGTAAGACATAGCAAAGTTAAGATCCATGAATGGTTTCTGTGATCCTGGTTCACCTGCAGAAATTAGCATATGAGCTAAACGATTCATGGAAAGCTCATATTGAACATAATCTTTAGAAATATTCTGATTCTTCTGTCTAAGTTTCTGTAATAGTGCCGCATCCCCTAACATATGAGAAACTCTTGTAAATCTAAGGTGGATTTCATCATCACAATACAGAAGTTCTCCAGATGGGCACACAACACAATCTCCCATACCATCTGGAATTGGAGTTACATCTACATTCTCTATAGATGCTAAAGTCTCGGAATCCTTTATAATGGCTCCACAATCTGGACAAGAAATTACAGATGGCTTAACAAATGGACCACAAGATGTAATAAGCATCTTCCTTAAAATCCCCATATAATCCAATTCTAATAATTTCCTGAAATTGAACTTTGGTTCTATACATCTTGGAAATATCTGTTCAATCATTGTATTGTGAAAAGCCTCAGCTGCACACTTTTCTAATTCGTCACCTGTAGTGGTGGTTTTAATTGTTATAGTTTGAGGAATCTCGTCTCCATAAAATTCCTCCCCACCTAACAGCGTATGTTGAGTAGAGATGTAACGTCTTCCAGGGGTTATTTCTATATTTTTATCCATTATACTACCTCCAAAATTTAATCACTATTTATATCAGTGATATCTTGATACCATATATCACCTTCAACTTGATCCTTAGGTTCTTTAACACTTAACTGTATATTGGTACATGGTCTTAAATATTCAGGAGATTCACTTTCAGGAGATTCACTATTTGCCCAAGGAACTGGAGCCTTAAATGGAGCATCCCACTGTATAGTGACTTTATAGGATTTTGTTCTGCCAAAGAATTCTATTACATGTGCACCAGCTTCTGTCTGTACTAAACTTTTAAAGAAGTCTGGTTGTAATAGTATATATCTTCGAGGGGATTCTACTTCGATATATTGATTCTTTATCTTAAGAGATACTGCATCTTTAGTATGGTAAGCTATTACTGGAAGTCTGCCTTCCATATCATCCCAGAATGCATCTAAGAATGCAAATCGTAGACCATATGTACAAGCATCACTTCTCTTTATAATCGTAGTCGCATTATTATCACGAACCTCTATAGTAAGATGCTCCATACACTACACCTCCAAAAAGAATCGACCAGAATAAAAGAACGCGTCAGCTTTTTCAGGTGCAGTCTGTTCATACCACGTATCAATTGATAGCGGAGAATTAGAACCCTCTTTATAAGCAACCTTCTTTTTACGAGGAGTTTCAAATACATCTAGTGCTACATTAAATAATTTAGAATTCGTCTTCATCCAATTCTTTAATTGCTCTGATGCATGAGTTTGATTAGTTAGTAAGACAGCCAAAGGATACTCCGAAGGTAATGTCTTAACAATCGATTCTGTATCTGGAATCTCTAGAAGCTGGATTACAGTTAAATTGTTTAGAATCTTAGGGCTGTTAGACTTTCCACAGACTGCCTTAAGGATATCTTTCCTATTCAGAGAAATTAAATATTCTATAGGTAGATCAGCAGTACTGTTATATATCCCTAAATCTAGAAGTTTCTGTATAAATCTATGGCGAACATTATCACATTCTGTATTAACACAAATTCTTTCATCCGCACAAGAAGAAACTTCTAAGCGTCTTCTACACGCTGGACAATATCCTGGTACTTCAATCTTTGCAAGTGCCTCTCCTGTAACTACGATAAGGTCTCCTTGACTGGAGAACATTATTTCTGATCCTACTGCAACTTTACTATATATACTATGCTTCGTAGTTGTGAATTGGGTTTCACCTGTTGATAAGGTAGCCATTAGAGTCCCGTCGTCTTTAATAGAAAATTCAATTGATTTACAGATTAATTTACCTTTACCTGTATATGATGAATAAGGTATAAAAGCTTCACCATCTGTCCAACCAACTAAAGTGAATTTCTTCATTAGGGAAGCTTCAGGAAGCATACCTGGATTATTGGATCGTGGTAAAACTAAGAACCCTAAGGATGCTAAGAATTCCCCATATTCTTTAGAAAAGTAATCCTTACCTCTTATAATTGGGTATTCTGGAGAATCTTTAGCAATGAAGTAACCATTCTCTGTCTTTATTCCATTAACACTAAAAGTTAAGTTATGGACTTTTCTAGGTACATTAATAGGAGGTGGCGAATTAACTAGCTTTCCTTCTTTATACGACAGTGTTTCTGGAGAACCTTCAAATTGTGCTAAAAACAATACAATCCACTCCTTTCTTATATTTAAAATTTACCTATATTGAAATCCTTGGACGGAATTATTATAAAACCATACTCATTTATTTCTGGATCTATATAAAGAGTCCAGAGTTCATTATCGACGTTAGAAACAAATTCTACAGCTTGGTAGCGTATTACATCTGATATCGTCACCATATCCTCTTTTTGATTAAAGTCTACAGCGTAACGCTCCAAGAAGGAATTAACTCTTGGAAGTATATTAGCTAATTTAGAAGATGTCATTGAAATACGCTGATTTAATTCCTTCTTTTGCATTACATAAAACCTCCGATACTAGTCTACAGGTAATTCCTTAACCTTTAGCTTTAAAACGTTAGAGAAACGGAACTTAGGTACTTTCTTTGGACCTTGTTTCTTTTTCTCTCCTGTCTTAGGATTCCTTACAATCCTTTCTCCAACAGTCTCGATTGTAAACTTACCGAATCCCTTAATCTCTACATTTTCACCAGCAATAAGTTTAGCCATGATCTCTCTTACAGTCATATCCATAGTTTAAATACCTTCCTTTAAATAAGATGAGTTCCTTAACTGGAACTAATATAATTATTAGAAGTATCTCCTATGAAGTAATAGAATTGAGATTTTTAACTCGTATAAATATATTACTTTGTTCTAGGAGAGGTGGCTTCATACCCTATTTAACTAATTCTAAGACCCCTTATAACTTAATACACAATGAAGTCTTTAGAATTATTTAGTTATTAAGGTGTTGAGATAATGACTATTCCCTGCTCTGTATCATATACATCAAACCATTCACCACTACACTTAAATACATCTCTTCTTAATGCTAGAATTCCCTCTAAGGTTTTACAAGTATATAATTTCTTACCAGGTTCCTTATCCTCTAATCCTGTAAAAGGTCGTCTGAAGAACATGCAATTCTCATTAGATTTAAATATGGCTCTCTCACCCACGATTTCTTTACGTTCTGGAATAATCTCTCCATCAGCCTTAATTATTTCAGGAATTGTTTCTTCATAACTGGCTTTTCTTAAGTAATACACTATTCGATATTCCTCCTCTTCAGTTGACGGACATATGAGCCTTCAGAAACAGTGGTACCAACTTCAAGACTTACACCTAATTGAGTCTGTAAACTTGATACATGACTAATAACACCAATCTTGCAAGTCTTACTTATTTCTCTTAGCATAAGAATGACTTCTTCTAGTGTCTGTCTATCAAGTGTTCCGAAACCTTCATCTAAGAGCAATATATCTGGCATTTTATTATTAAACTTAGAATAAGTTATCGAGGATCCTATAGCCAAAGCCAAAGCTGTAACGAAGGTTTCTCCTCCAGAAAGAGTATCAACACTTCGAGTCTGATTAGTCTCAGAATCATAAACCAGTAAATCTAGACCCTTCTTTCCTCTACCACCCTCTTCTTGATCTCTAACGAGACGGTACCTAGGTCGAGTTATTTGTAAGATGGTATTCGTAACTTCTAATATTGCTTCTAAGTAATACGCAACTGCATATGCCCCGATTCCTACTTTGGCTTTCCACAGAGGTTCGTATACAGAAGTCTTCTGTAAAGCAGCTAAAGCAGATTCGTAACTTTCCTTAAATTTCTCATATTTAGCTATCTGGCTTTCAAGTACAGCTATAGAAGAATTATATTCCTGTTTTTCATCGGTAAGGTCAGATATACCATCCGATAAATCAGAAATCCTACGCATAAGTTGAGTAGATTCTTGATCTAATTTCTCCTTAGACAGCCCACTAATTGATAAGGATTCAAGCTTAATCTGTTCAGAGACTAACTGTTCTTTAATTAAATTAACCTTCTGTTCTGGATCTAAACGCTGAAGTTCAATTAGTCTATTTCCAGATAAGGTATGTTGCTGTAACATTTCTTCAGTATACGGATATTTAGTTAAGTCTAATGTTAAGGATTCTATGAATTTCTTAGATTCTGAAACGTCCTCATCTAATTTAGATATATCATGCTGTATATCAGTTAATAGATCTTCATACTCTTTCAATATCTCTGTCTTGTTCGCAGTCTGTAGAAGTTGAATCCTATTCTCTGTTTCCTTAATTGAAGAATCAATACGGTTTATAGAACCATTGAGTTCATCACGGGAGGATTGCTTAAGCTTAAGTGCTTCATCAGAGAACGCTTCCTCGTCTATGTCACCAATAAGTACGAGTTCAAGTTCCTTCTGGTCTCTTAAAGACTTTAAATCTTTAAGTTTTTCAATATCCAGCTTATATCTGGATTCTATCTCCTGAGTCTGTAACTCTAATTTCTGTGCTTCCAGAGTCTGCTTGTTTATGTCTTCCTGTATTGACATATAATCATCAGTTCCAGAAGTAGTATCTACGCAAGATTCCCACAACCCTCCGCATATAGGACACTTAGAATCATTACCAGATAGATTAACTAATTCTGAAATTAAGGTTGCCTTTCGATTCTTCCTAGCTTCTATTAGACTAAGCTTTAGTTGCTTTATCTGATCTTCCAACACCCTCTGCTTTTCAGATATTATAAATAAAGCTTCACTTCTTCGCATCTCAGCATCCTTACACCCACTTGTATACTGAAGACATAGACTATCAACATAATTAGACAGCTCAACCCTCTTCTTAAGTTCAGTATTTCCTTCTTCAAGTAGTTGTAACTCTAACAACAACACGGATAGACGTTCAAGATAACTAGCTAAGGTTTCTTTATGTTTAATTAAATCGCTAGAAAGAGTCTGTAGTGTTTCCTGTCTTGTCTTCTCTTCCTCTTCAATCCTTGCTATACCAGACTTTACTTCCAGGCTTCTTTCAGATAGACGTCTTAATTCTGCATTTAGCTTATCAGAATTTTCTTGATGTTTTCTTATATCAGCTTCAATACAATCTTGCTTTAACTTATTTTTGGCAGAAGATTCTGATTCCTCATGTAGTCTTACATTTAAATTTATTTCTTGTTGGTGTCGAACCAGTGCTTCTTCTGCCAACTTAAGCTGTTCTAACAACCTATCTACCTCAGCGTTGGTGAGATCATAACTCTTTAGAGTATTTAATTTCTCACCAACTTGCTCTAATTGGTCTACTGATTCTGTCTTTAAATCATTCAACTTACTAATATCATTTAAGCACCTATGTACATTTTTCTTATACTCTCCAAGCTCAATCTTTAATCCATCTAAAGTTCTTCCATCCAGCACTGTATCTACCTTAAGGGATTCTTCATCCAATCTCTTTCTAGTTACAGTATACTCATCTCTTAACGCATTTACAAGATCTTCGTATTTATATGTATTAAATATTGATTGTAGAAGTTCTTGTCGTTCCCTTGTTCCTGCTCTAAGAATTTTCTGAAATTCTCCTTGAGCAATTATTGAAGATCGTATGAATTGGGAATAGGTTAAACCAATAAGATCCTCTATCTGCTTCAGAACTAAGGTCTGTTTATTTAAACTGGTTCCGTCAGGAAGATGCAAGGAAACCTTAGAGCTTTTATCTTTCTTGTATTCACGTTCGATCACGAATACTTGACCTCTGACCTCAAACTTTAATGAAATATGACCAATAACATTACCAACTGGATAGACAGGATTACCTTTCTCGACTTCCCCAGATGTTTTATTATATAAGGCTAAACAAACACAGTCGAATATTGTACTCTTACCACTTCCTGTAGGACCATAAACAAGAAATAGATCTGGGAGTTGGTCAAACTCTATTACTTGTCTTCTTCTATATGGAGCAATATTCGATATAACTAAAGTTAATAATTTCATAACCTGTCCACCAACTCTCCTATCTGATTTTCATCAACACGACCAAGTATATTTTCATAGTAAGATTCTAATAGCTCTCTGTCTGTTCTATGTTTAAAGTCCATATCTGTAAAATTTAAGGTGTAATCCTGTTTTGGTCGTTGAATTTTTAATAGTAAAGGATATTTCTTCTTCAACCTCTCTTCCATCAATGGATCAGAATTAGGAGTTCTTATACGAATATATTTATCTACAGGAAGTCTAAGATCATCGGTAAGGTGCTCAACTTCTACATCATATATGTCGTATAGAGGTTTTAGAGGTAAATCTATGAAAGAACTACCAGACTTTTCTATATTAAATAACATACATCGATGCTGACCAGCTTCTGCAAAGGTAAACGGCATGATAGATCCTACATAATGAAAATTACCATCATCTTCTGGTTTATGGATATGTCCTGCGATAACAAGATCAAATACACTCTTTAAAGGACTTCTTTCGCATACACCATCATTAGATAATCGTTCATCGTCTTGATATCCTAACCCACCA
The DNA here is from genome assembly GCA_964410675.1 of uncultured Roseburia sp. Classification (GTDB taxonomy): domain Bacteria; phylum Bacillota; class Clostridia; order Lachnospirales; family Lachnospiraceae; genus RGIG3040. The sequence continues at coordinate 1,826 of CAYPIB010000078.1, read as the reverse complement.
AATTGGTTGTGAGATACAAGAATATTGAAATAGCGTTTTTCAGTGTCTTCAGGGACATCTTCTAATGAAGCACATACAGCGTCCATGTAAGTCTCCACCCCAAAGTCGACTGGTCTAACAAAAGGAATTGTAATGAGTCTTATATTATCGCTCAATACATGTACCCCAGCTTTCTTAGTAAGAGCTGAGATATGGACACTTTTAGGAAAAATTGAAGAACCATATTCTATAATAGCAGCATTATCATGATTTCCTGATATAATGAAAAGTTGTCGATCTTCTTGAAGCTGTGAATTTAAGAATTCTTCCCACAGACCTAATGCTTCTTTTCGTGGGTGTATACTATCGAATATATCCCCACAAACTACTATGGCTTTAGGGTTATATATTTCACAATAATCCAGAATCTGTCCCATAAGTATATGCCGTTGTTCTTTAAGGAGATCTACACCCAACCAATGTTTTCCGAGATGAAGATCCCCAATAAATAGAATTTCCAAACTATCCCTCCTTCAATCATAAGAAATCTTTAAGCTTATACATATATTTACTACGAATCTTTCTAAGAGCCTTATCCTCATTTTGTCTTACTCGTTCTCGGGTTACACCAATTAAATCCCCAGCTTCTTGTAGAGTAAGTGGAACTCCGTGACGTGCTTTATCAAGTAACTCATATAAATATTCGTCAGTTAATATGTAGAGGTGTAAAGGTTCTCTACACCCCTCCAAATCTAAGGAATCTAATGGTTTATACTTTCCAGCTAAAACTCGTTCATTATAAGAATACGTATCTCTCAATATTGCTCGTTCAACGAAGCTTTTCTTATTCTCCATTACTCACCTCTTAACGCTCTTACTGCCTCTCCAAATTTCTTAAAGTTTTCGTACTCTGGACTCTTACGCATTATAGCGTCAAATTCATCCCATCGTGCTACTTTTGTACAGAGTTTCCGTATAGTAAGCTTAGAAATTTCTTCTGAATTGAAATCATTGCTAGGATAGGAATACTTAAGAGTTACCCCATCCTGAGTATAAGTTAATGATGGACCAGTCTTTGAGCTATTACGAAACTTTAACTGAGAAAAATCCTGCTCTAAACCTCCATACATGTTTACTACAAATAGTGCCATTTTCTTAAATGCCATCATAATTAATTTCTCCTCCCTTTAGATCAAGTCTAGGTATTTATCACCATGCTTAGCGATATATTCCTTTCGTTCTGCTAAAGCATCTCCAAGAAGGATATTAAACTTCTTAGCCGATTCAACTGCGTCTGGCATTAAGACTCTCTTTAGCTTTCGAGTCTCTGGAGACATTGTAGAAACCTTCATCATCTCAGGATCATTTTCTCCTAGACCCTTTGAACGATGTATTTGAACTTTTTCTCCTTTAAATTCGGTTTCTAGGATTATATCTCTCTCTTTATCAGAATATGCAAATCGAGTCTTACTCTTACTTGCTATTTCATATAATGGAGATTCTACGATGTATATATAACCTTGTTCTATAAGAACTGGACAAAGTTTATAAAACATAGCCAAGATTAGTGTTCTTATCTGAAAACCATCCACATCTGCATCTGTACAAATAACTACTTTATTAAATTTAAGTTTTTGAATATCGAAGGTTTCTTTACCTCTAGTCTTTACACCTTCGATTACCATCCCACAACCTAAAACCCTGATAACATCTACTACAATTTGACTAGCTAGAATTCTAGTTGGATCTGCTTTAAGACAATTCAATATCTTACCTCTTACAGGAAGAACTGCTTGGAATTCTGAATCTCTAGCCAGCTTTACTGAACCTAAGGCAGAATCACCTTC
>CAYPIB010000077.1:0-13188 GCA_964410675.1 uncultured Roseburia sp. | reverse complement strand
TTGGTAATTATAGCAAAGGCATTGAAATCCTGGAAAAGCTAGGAATTGATATGAGCAGCTAGAGAGGCAGACAGGTGGTAAAGTATGATTTTTTCTTTGGAAAATAAACAGTCGGATACAATGGCATTGTATGAGGATTCAGGATTAACATTCACTTATGGGCAATTATGCGGCCAATTAAACGATTTCGGAGCAGCGATTAATAACCGGAGTTTAGTTTTTTGTCTGTGTAAAAATACAATTGGGTCGTTGATTGGATATTTGGGATGCTTAAACAGCAAAAATGTGGCACTCCTTTTGGATGCAAATATGGAAAACCCGGTGCTTTCAAGTTTTTATAATCGGTATCAGCCTTCATTTTTTTGGATGCCGTTAGAAAAGAAAGAAACGATGCAGGAATTTGTAAAGGAAACGATATTTTCGGTATCGGGTTATGGACTTTTTGCAACCGGTAACCCGACCTATCCGATGCATGAAAAGCTTGGGCTGTTACTGGCTACTTCCGGAAGTACAGGCAGTCCGAAGCTGGTACGGCTAAGCCTTAAAAATTTGGAAGTAAATGCTGCTTCTATAGCAGAATATTTAAAATTAAGCACAAAGGAGCGCCCGATTACGACGCTGCCGATGCAGTATACTTACGGATTATCAATTATTAACAGCCATCTGCTTACCGGCGGTTGTATTTTGATGACGGAAAAAAGTATTGTCCAACAGGAATTTTGGGACTTTTTGTCTGAAATGAAGGCAACAAGCTTTGGCGGTGTTCCCTATACGTATGAAATCCTTAAAAAAATGAATATATTTGAGCGGGATATCTCAAGTCTTACTTCTATCACGCAGGCAGGCGGTAAGCTTCCAGAGACGTTACAAAAGGAATTCGGGCAGTGGGCGAGACAGCAGGGTATCCGTTTTTATATTATGTATGGCCAGACCGAAGCAACGGCGCGGATGAGTTATTTACCGGCCGAAATGTGTCTGGAAAAAATAGGAAGTATCGGAATTGCCGTTCCGGGCGGTAGATTTTTATTAAGGGATGCGGATGGAAGCATGATCGAAGAAACAAAAAAGACAGGTGAATTAATTTATATGGGAGAAAATGTGGCATTAGGTTATGCACAGTGCCCCTATGATTTGGAAAAGGGAGATGAATGCTTTGGAATTCTAGAGACCGGTGACATGGCATGGAAGGATGCAGATGGGTATTTTTATATTGCCGGAAGAAAGAAGCGGTTTATAAAAATCTTTGGCATTCGGGTCGGCTTAGATGAATGCGAGCAGCTTTTACGGAATCAATTTGAGGGGGCAGAGTTTGCATGTCTTGGGGAGGATGATGCTCTTCGCATTTATACAACGGATGAATCCGCCGCCGAAAAAGCCAGTGAATGGCTTGCGGAAATACTTCATTTAAATAAAAAGGCATTTTCCTGTCTCTATATTGAAATGATTCCAAAAAATAATGCAGGTAAAATTCTTTACTCTGCTTTGAATCAGCAGAAGCGTTAATAAAAAGGAGTGTGGATATGGCCTTATTTGATTTAGACTTTATAACATCGCCCTATCAAATGGAGCAAGTAAAAAAAGATGAAATTTTCACAAAGCAGATGATTGCACTGACAAAATATCATCAAGAAAACTGTTCTGCTTATAACCAAATATTGTCGGCCTGCGGATTTGATGAAAATAAAATTGCACATTACAGCGGCCTTCCGTTCCTTCCGGCAGGGCTTTTTAAACGTCTTCGCTTGAGCAGTCTTTCTAATATGCAATCAGAATTTAAGACAGTGACCTCTTCCGGTACGACAAGCCGGCTTCAATCACAAATTATTTTGGATGGTGAGACAAGGACTTTGCAGCAGCAGGCCCTTGCCGCAATCGGCAGTGATTTTATTTCTAAAATTCGCATTCCCCTTCTCGTCATTGACTGTCCGGACACAATAAATAAAAGAAATAATTATTCAGCTAGAACATCCGGCATTTTAGGATTTTCCCTGTTTGGTAGTCATAGAACCTTTGCCCTTCATAATAATATGTCAATAAACCAAAAAGCAGTGAAAGAATTTTTAAAGCAATATGGCAGCGGAAGGTTTATGATTTTTGGTTTTACTTTTATGATTTGGAAGTGTTTTTTATTAGAGCTTGAGAAACAGGGGCTTCATCCCGATATGTCAAACGGCATTCTCATTCATGGCGGCGGGTGGAAAAAGCTGCAAAATGAAAGTGTGTCAAAGGAAATATTTAAAAGGCGGCTGCATCAGGTTTGCGGACTTGCCCAGATACATGATTACTATGGAATGGCAGAACAGACGGGCAGCATTTTCATGGAATGTGAGTACGGTCATTTGCATTGCTCAGATTATTCAGGAGTTTTGATTCGCAGGGCACAGGATTTTTCGCTGTGCGATATAGGAGAAAAGGGAATGATTCAAATACTTTCGGTTTTACCCTTAAGCTATCCGGGTCACAATTTGTTGACAGAGGACGAAGGAATGCTGCTGGGAGTGGATGATTGCCCGTGCGGAAGAAAAGGCGCATATTTTCAAGTAAACGGCAGATTAAAAAATGCCGAGGTCAGGGGGTGCAGTGACACATATGAAGGAATTTGAAGCATTAAAAATAGCAGTTGGAACTATAGAAATTCTACATCAGATGCCGCTGCAAAAACCAATGCAGCCATTTGCAGAAGAAACAATTAATTTCCTTGATAAGTGGTCAGAAAATATCCGGAAAAGACCCGATATCCGCCAAATGCCGGATGCTGCCGCTTTTGGTTTTTGGTGCAGAAAAGCGGGCATATTGCAATTAAAGAAAGAATATAAAGGAAGACTGAACCGAATGTTAGGAAAGGGAATTACCCTGCATTTTGCCCCGTCTAATATTCCGGTTTTATTTGCCTTTAGCATGACAGCGGCATTGCTAACGGGAAACTGTATACTGCTTCGGCTTTCATCAAAACAAACACCACTGGCAGAAGCGATGATAGAAAGCCTTGCTTTGACATTAAAAGATTTTCCCGAATGGGCACCTCGAATCGTACTTTTTCGATATGAACATAATAAGAAAATTACGGACTTGTTATCCTCAATGTGTGATGTACGAATTATGTGGGGCGGGGATGCCTCTATTGAAGAAATACGGAAATCTCACTTATCTAAAAGGGCAACGGAATTACCGTTTGCAGACCGCAGTTCCGCAGCGTTACTGGATGCCGCGGCAGTTTTAAAGGCTGCAGATTTATACGATATGGTGAACGGATTTTATAACGATACTTATTTAAATGATCAAAATGCGTGCTCCTCTCCCAGAATTATTTACTGGCTCGGCTCATTACAGGAAGCAGAAGCGGCAAAAGAAAGGTTTTGGCATGAGGTTTATACATTTAGTCAAAGTAAATATAAGCTGGAGCCGGTGTTAGCGGTTAAGAAATGGGAACAGGCTCTCTATATGGCGGCAAAAATTCCTAAGGCAAAGGTCATTCGTAATGGAAATTTAGTCATACGCGTGGCTGTAACGGAGCTTTTGAAAGAATATTGGGAGGAGACGGTACCCGGAGGATTTTTTATTGAAGCACAAGGGGAAAACCTGGATGGACTGCTGCCGATTTTGACGAGAAAATGCCAGACGTTAGCAAGTTTTGGTGTATCACATGAGGAAATAGCGGATTTTATTGTTGAACATCGGGTAACCGGTGTGGACAGGGTAACAGAGTTTGGTCATACACTGGATTTTTCGCTTGTGTGGGATGGGGTGGATCTTATTAATTCAATGACCAGAATAATTGTTTAAATTATAATTGAAGAAAGAGGATGTTATGGAATTTACGATTGAGCGAGAAAATTGTAATTTATTTTGCCGGAAACAAGGAGAGGGTCCGCTCCTCTTGCTGATTCATGGAGCAGCTTGCGATTGTGATTATTTTGGGGAGGCGATAAGGTATCTGGAAAAGCAGTTTACTGTCATTTCTTATGATAGAAGGGGTTATAGCAGAAGTATTTTAGAAGGGGAAGATGTTTCGGCAGCAGTGCAGACGGAGGATGCGGCAATCATCATAAGAAGGCAGCAGATGGGGGCGGCTTTTGTTGTGGGATGCAGTGCGGGAGGAATCATAGCCGTTTCACTGGCGGAAAGCTATCCGGAATTGGTTAGCGGTCTTCTCTTACAAGAATTGCCAATTGCCGGAAATGCCGAGATACAAGAGAAAATAGATGATTGGATTGCCGAGCTTCGGATTGCGGCAGAGAGAAAGCATATAAATAAAGCGCTGTTATCCTTTCGAAGAGTTATGGGTGGCGTTTTAAAACAATCAAAAAGCAAAAGCTTAGAAGCTCAGGTACAGGATTTAGAAAATCTGGAGGTATTTGTTTATCATGAAATGGAGGATTTTCTGCATTATAAATTACCCGAAGATTTTCCAAAAGGTGTTTCGTGTATTGTTGTGGCCGGAGAAGGTGATCGGAAGGGATTGTTTGCTCAGGCAGCCGAATCGTTAGCAGAGCAAATGAGATGGAAATTGGTCCGGGCTCCGGGTTATCATAATCTGCCGGCTGATTTGCCTTATGAATTTGCTATGCTTGTACTTGATGCAGCGTTAAATATGTCAGAGAAATTGTGAGGTATAGAATGAAAGCATTTACTTATCATTGTCCCACCGAGATTATATTCGGAAAAAATTCGGAATATAAAATAGCCAGATATGTGCGCAAATATGGCGGAACAAGAGTGTTTCTTGTATATGGAAGAAAGAGTGCAGTAAAAAGCGGGCTGATTGCGCGTATTTGTCAGGAGTTCGAGGAGGAAGAGATTGCTTATGAAACCTTTGGCGGTGTGAAACCAAATCCCATCGTAGAGTATGCAAGAATGGGGGTATGCAAAGCAATAGAATTTCAGGCAGATATGATAATCGGAATCGGCGGCGGAAGTGCTATCGATACGGCTAAAGCGATTGCGCATGGAGCAGCGAATGAAGGGACTGACCTTTGGGATTTATGGACAGGAAACGCCCGTTTAAGAACGAGTCTTCCAATTGGAGCCATTTTAACGATACCGGCATCCGGCAGCGAAATGAGTGATTCGGCGGTATTAACCGACGAAGCTGCGAGAAGTAAACGCAATCTCAGTACAATATGGAACCGGCCAAGATTTGCACTCCTGAATCCGGAGCTGGCACTAACACTGCCGGTTTATCAGATTGGATGCGGTGTTGCCGATATTATGATGCATACAATGGAACGATATTTCGAGAATGACGAAAATAAATTGACCGATGCCATTGCGGAGGCGCTTTTGCGAACGGTAATCGACGAAGGACTGTCTGCCATTAAAAATCCTGCTGATTATAATTCGATGAGTGAACTGATGTGGGCAGGAAGCCTGTCACACAACGGATTAACAGGACTTGGCAGAATCGGAGACTGGGCATGTCATATGCTTGGGCATGAGCTATCGGCGATGTTTGACTTGGCACATGGCGCTTCCTTAACAGCAGTTTGGAGAGCGTGGGCATATGATGTATACAGAGAAAATATTGGATGCTTTGAGCATTATGCCCAAAAAGTATGGGGCTCCAAGCAATCGGGAGAAAAAGCGGCGCTTGAGGGCATTGCGGCAACCGTGGCATACTTTAGAAAACTTGGAATGCCGACAACGATTGGCGAAGCGGTCGGAATACAGGATGACGATGTAATCCGGCAAATGGCCGATCACTGCAGCCAAAATGGTAACATTACGATTGGCAGAATTAAAGTACTGGATAGAAAAGATATTTACCGGATTTACTATAATGCAAATGTTGAATAAGCTCCCACATTAACCGCGGCTTCCAAACAATTGGTTTAACTTTTGGTTGGAGGTCTGCGTTTTCTGTGCTTCCTTAGCCTGTTCGGAAAAATAAGATTTAAGAAGAAATCTGGACTCATGAAACTCTCCTCATTATAATATTTATTTTTTGGGCAATTGTAATACTTAAATATAGAATAGTTTAAATTCTAAATTATTTCAATATCATGTTGATTTAATGGCAGATTTTAAGTATACTCAATACGAAATGTCATTATTACAATTACATTTAGAAGGAGTATTATAATGAATGAAGATCAATTAGGAATATCTTCTTTTTTAATACAAGATTATTTGGAAGCAATTTTGGAGAATTTTCATGATGGTATTTATATTACTGATAAAGAGGCGAACACTGTATATATAAATCACAGCTATGAGCTTATTAGCGGACTGCTTAAATCTGAAATGCTTGGAAGGAATATGAGGGACCTCGTGGACCGCGGGGTTATTTCCCAAAGCGGCACCCTGGCGGTATTGGAAACGAATGAGACCTTTACGGCAGAACAGAGCTTTCGGACCGGAAAGCGGGCTATTATTACAAGTACACCGATTTATGAGGAAAACACAGAAGAAAAAAATATAATAATGGTTGTAACAATAGTCAGGGAGATTACGGAAATCTATTCTATCCGTAAGGAGCTCCGCAGAAAAGAACAGCTGAATCGAAAATATTTGCAAGAGGTGGAACACATTCGTCAAGAAATGAATGGAAACACTGACTTTGTGGCGGTAGATAAGAAGTCAGTCAGCCTGATGCGGCTCGTAGACAGAGTTTCTATGGTTGATAGTCCGGTACTGCTTTCGGGTGAAAATGGTGTTGGTAAAGAAAAAATAGCCGACTATATCCACAAGCATTCCGATCGTTCCTCTTGTTCTTTTATACGAATTAATTTTTCGATTATTCCGCAAGGTGATCCGATTGGGTATTTGCTTGGATATAAGGATGGAAAAAGCGGAGAATACCGCATGGGCGTTTTGGAAAACGCGGAAAGAGGAACCATTTTTATTGAAGAAATTGCCGATATTCCGGCGGATTTGCAAGGAGTCATCTTATCGGTGTTAAAAGAAGGTGCTTGTGTTTTGGGGGATGGTGTATTACATAACCTTAATATAAGAGTCATTGCAGGCAGCAAATATTCTCTGGAAGAGTTAAGGAACCAAAACGAAATAAATTGGGAGATACTGGATTTATTTTCGCTGTTTCCATTAAATGTTGCGCCGCTTCGAGAGCGTAAGGAAGATATTGTACCGCTGCTTAATTTTTACCTGAATCAATGTAATAAAAAAACCGGCGAGAATAAGAGGTTTGATCGCACCAGTTATAAAAAATTGCTTGAATATCATTGGCCCGGAAATGTTAGGGAGCTGCAAAACCTAGTCCAGCGTTCAGCCATTATCAGTCCGGAGGAAATCATTAGTCCGCAGGATTTATTTATTGAGGAAAATATTGAATATGTAAATAGAGGACTGGATGAGCTGCCTGAAATATATGATTTAAAGGAAGAAGTGGCCAAGCTGGAGGCTCATTATATGGAGAGGGCATTTGAAAAATATCAGAATATCCGGTCGGCGGCTGAAAGCCTTAGTATGGACAGCTCTACTTTTGTAAGGAAACGTCAGCGCTACGAAGAGATGGGATTAATGAAAAGATCTAGAAAAAAACAAAAAGATACGGGTATGGTTATTTAATTATTGCCAACAGAGTAAGCCAGTATCATAAATTAATCCTCCCCTGCATACATTATAAAAAACATGTATCAGGGGATTTTTTCTTGAAAGAATATATTGAGGAGAGGGCAATTAATATTGCCAATTATATTATTGATCAAAATGCCACTGTAAGGCAGACGGCGAAGGAATTTGGCATTAGCAAGAGTACGGTACATAAAGATGTAACAGAGCGATTAATGTCAATAAACCCTGCTCTTGCAAAGCGTGCCCGCAAAGTATTGGATGTGAACAAATCTGAGCGTCATATTAGAGGCGGTATGGCTACAAAAGAAAAATATCTGCACAAAGTATTATAGTGTGACAAAAAATAAAATAATAATAAAAACAGCCTAAAAACACATACGTGTATTTGGGCTGTAATATTGTGCGGATAAGTACCAGCACTGTTAGAAAGTCTTTAATCTGAGATAAAAATGTGTAAATTATATGAATATCTGTTAAAATATAACTGATACATTGTTTCTTGTGAGAGGGAGAAGACGAAATGAATAATAATATCTTGAAAAAAGCTGGCGGCCTAATACTTGTCTTGCTTATAATAGCTGTAGCTTTTACTGTAATAAGTAATAATAAAAATAAGAGTAATACAGAGGATAATAAGCAAATGACAGAACCGAAGGAAACAGAGAATGAGCGAATAAAAAATGAGCCTGATGCTGTGCCGCCGGCGGATGAACAAGAATCTGATTCGATAGAAAAAATATTATCTGAAATGACATTAGAAGAGAAAGTTTTACAAATGTTTATTGTAACTCCAGAGGATGTGTCGGGATATACTGCCTCTGACTCAATTTCAAAAGAGAGCATTGAAAAATACCCTGTTGGTGGAATCATTTTATTTGCCCATAATATCGTTGATGAACCACAGTTAAGGGATATGCTTGCTATGACAAAACAGTACTATAAAGAGCTTGGATATGTAAAGCCGTTTCTTTCCACTGATGAAGAGGGCGGCGATGTAGTGCGTGTTGCCAACAATCCCGCTTTTAATCTCCCAACCTTTCCTAATATGTCTGAAATAGGTAAAACGAAGGACCTGCAAAGGGCATATGAGGTTGGAAAGCAAATCGGAAAATATCTTGCCGATTTTGGCTTTAATCTTGATTATGCTCCGGTGGCAGATGTGCTGTCAGAACCAAGTAACACTGTAATCGGGAAGCGGTCTTTTGGCAGTGACCCGGATTTGGTGGCCGATATGAATATGGAAGTCGTCAGGGGGTTAGGGGAAAACGGTGTTTACGCATCACTGAAGCATTTTCCCGGTCATGGTGCAACTGTCGAGGACACCCATGAGGGCCTTGCCTATACAAATAAAACGTTAGATGAATTATATGAAACAGAGTTAAAGCCATTTGCCAAAGGAATTGAAGAAGGAGTTCCATTTATTATGATTTCCCATATTTCGGTTCCGAATGTAACCGGTTCGAATGAGCCAAGCAGCGTATCAAAAAAGATAGTCAATGATTTGTTAAGGGAAGAAATGAAATTTGAGGGTATTATTATTACTGATGCAATGAATATGGGAGCAATCAGTGACTACTATGATTCTAACCGTATCGGGGTAATGGCAATTCTTGCAGGAGTTGATATTATATTAATGCCTTACAATTTTGAGTCAGCCTTTGAGGGTGTACTGGAAGCGGTAAGAGAAGACGAAATTACTGAGCAAAGGATAAATGAATCCGTAAGAAGGATATTAAAAATTAAATATGAAAGATAAAAAAAATAGCCGTGTGCTTTTAATGCTGCAACAGCGGGAAAACCGCTGGAAGCATGAAATTCAGGAATTAAATACTCTATTAAAAAATGCCGAAAAAAGAAAAAAAGAGGCAGCTGCTAATTTGATTTTGCATATTGGTCTGCAGATTTTGTTTACAGTAATCAGTACATTCACTATAAGGTTTTTGTATCTTGGCGGTGCCTTAACGTTGTATTCCTTAGTAGTTGCGTACGTTTTAAAATATGGCGTTTTTATCGCATTAGGAATCCTGATTATGAATGAAATCTATATTGTTTTACATGCTTTTGTAGATTCAAATCATATTCCGATTAAAAGGCTGAGAGACTATGGGATTTATGAAGAAAAAATTAGATATGAGCAACTAATTATAAAATATAAAGGCTATTTAAATAAAATCGTTACAATATATGAAAATGTTAAGTTCACGGGAAAGCTTGGAGATTTGAATGACAATCATTTTAATGGTTATGGTATGGTTGGGGAGGAACTGGATTTTGAAGAGATTCAGGATGCCAGCAAGGCAAATGACCCGGAAGTAATGTATCGGAAAGCCTTTCGATTTGTACAAAATATGCGGACAGAGCCGGAAATTCCGGTTTCTCATGTGAGCATAAGCAAACAATATACGAGTTTTAAAATTATTATAATTATAATTATTCTCTCAGTCTTAGAATTACCTTTTCTTTTGCAGCAATAAAAACTTTTGACAAGAGTTATTTTTTAAGATTATAATGAGATATATTATGACAAGTGAGGAGCAAAGAAAGCTATGAATCAGGAAATGATTTTGGTACTGGATTTTGGTGGACAATATAATCAGCTGATTGCGAGAAGAATCAGAGAGAGCAATGTTTATTGCGAAGTTCATCCATATAATGTAGGATTAGAAAAAATAAAGGAAATAAATCCAAAGGGAATTATTTTTACCGGTGGGCCAAACAGTGTTTACGGTGAGGATTCTCCAAAATGTGAAAAAGAGATTTTTGAACTTGGTATTCCGATTTTGGGCATTTGTTATGGCGCACAGTTTATGATGCATACATTGGGCGGCGAAGCAGCAACCGCTCCGGTCAGCGAATATGGTAAAACAGAAGTTTCGATTGATACTACCGGAAAAATGTTTAAGGATGTATCGGAAAGCACAATCTGCTGGATGAGCCATACCGATTATATTGCGAAACCGGCTCCGGGCTTTGTCGTAAAAGCAAAAACAAGCGTATGCCCGGTGGCAGCAGCAGAAAATGTTGAAAAGGGGCTTTACTGTGTACAGTTCCACCCAGAGGTAAACCATACCGCTGAGGGGACAAAGATGCTTGCCAACTTCTTATTTGAAGTTTGTAAATGTGCCGGCGATTGGTCAATGGATTCCTTTGTCGAAGCAACGGTTCAGAGTATCCGAAAAAAGGTCGGCGACGGTAAAGTATTATGTGCACTGTCAGGCGGAGTTGATTCCTCTGTGGCAGCAGTTATGCTTTCCAAAGCAGTCGGCTCACAGCTGACATGTGTATTCGTTGATCACGGACTTCTTAGAAAAAATGAAGGCGATGAAGTAGAAGCTGTTTTTGGTCCAAAAGGTCATTACGACTTAAACTTTATCCGCGTCAATGCACAGGAGAGATTTTATAATAAATTAAAGGGTATCGAAGATCCGGAGCAGAAGCGAAAAATCATCGGTGAAGAGTTCATCCGTGTATTTGAAGAGGAAGCGAAAAAAATCGGTACCGTAGACTTCCTGGTTCAGGGAACCATCTATCCGGACGTAATTGAAAGCGGACTCGGCAAGAGCGCTGTAATCAAATCACATCATAATGTCGGCGGACTTCCGGATTATGTTGATTTTAAAGAGATTATCGAACCACTTCGCGCTTTATTCAAAGATGAAGTAAGACAAGCCGGTTTAGAGCTTGGCATTCCGGAATATTTAGTATTCAGACAGCCATTCCCGGGACCGGGTCTTGGCATCCGCATTATCGGTGAAGTAAATGCGGAAAAAGTCCGCCTCGTTCAGGAAGCTGATGCAATCTACCGCGAGGAAATCGCCAAAGCAGGCTGGGATAAAAAAATTGGCCAGTACTTTGCTGCCCTGACAAATATGCGCAGCGTCGGCGTCATGGGTGACGAGCGAACCTACGATTACGCAGTCGTATTGAGAGCTGTCACGACCACCGACTTTATGACCGCCGAAAGCGCAGAGCTTCCTTGGGAAGTAATCGGCGCAGCAACAACAAGAATTGTCAATGAAGTGAAGGGGATTAACCGCGTGCTTTATGACTGTACGGGGAAACCTCCGGCGACGATTGAACTTGAATAATGCAAATGCCGCAACTCCAGTAAAATCAAGTGGTGCAGCATTTGCGCTTAAAATGCTTGCAGTTTTTAGAGTGAATGCGACGAACATATAATAATATGTTCGTCGCATTCAATTTGATAGCACATCTTCGATGAAAGAATATTGAACTTTCTCATAATTCATTTTATTCGTTGCCTCTTCGAAAAAGCCTTTATTTAATTATATTATACATTGATTGAAATGAAGGGAAGGCAGGACGTGACAGAACAAAAATTATGGAATCAAATGAAGTGGTTGGGTATAATGATAAAATTAGACATTCAGCGGAAGAAGAGGTGCTGAAGGATACAGTATATTAATAATGTATTACAGAGTGGGAAATGCTTTGTATTTTTATGTTTTATATATTAAGGTATTGATTGAAGTGTGACAATGCATATGATATATTAAAAGTGTTATTTTATATTAAAAAACGTTGTTTGACACTTTGAAGTGAGAAAAATGATTAGAATAAGACTATCTGAAATTAGTTGGAGTACGTCCAAATACAATTGGAGATTTATATAATGAAAGAGTTAAGAAGATTGATCTAGAGCTTATAAATAATATATGCAATGAATAAAATTGTGAGCTCACCGGCTTAATTGAGTATGTTCGTGATTGATATTTTATGATGAATTTGGACAATTAAATTTCGAAGGGATGATAGCCATGAAATCTGAAAAAGAAATAGAAATGAGCTTTATTCAAAAGCTGCAAGACTTAAAATACACATATCGGGAAGACATTCGAGATAAGGTTTCTCTGGAAACTAATTTTAGGGAGCATTTTGAGAGATTAAATCGTGTAAAGCTAAATGATTCTGAATTTGCGCGCTTGCGCGATAGTATTGTAACTGCGGATGTATTTGCGGCTGCTAAAACACTGCGAGAAATGAATACCTTTAAGCGTGATGATGACACTCCTTTGCAATATACTCTTGTTAACATCAAAGACTGGTGTAAAAATGAGTTTGAGATAATCAATCAGTTGCGCATTAATACGGATAATAGTAATCACCGTTATGATGTTATAATTCTTATTAATGGTGTTCCAGTTGTTCAAATTGAGCTGAAAGCATTACAAATTACACCTAAAAGGGCAATGGAACAAATAGTGGATTATAAAAATGACCACGGCAATGGATATGCAAATTCATTATTATGCTTTATACAAGTTTTTATAGTAAGCAACGAAACAAAAACTTACTATTTTGCAAACAACCATAAAGAGCATTTTTGCTTTAATGCTGATGAAAGATTTTTGCCTATCTATGAATTTGCAGATGTAAACAATAAAAAGATAAGCAATCTATATGACTTTACTGCCCAATTTTTACCGAAATGCACCCTTGGACAGCTAATTAGTCGATATATGGTGCTTATAGTAAGTGAACAAAAATTGATGATTATGCGTCCATATCAGATTTATGCTGTTAAAGCAATTATAGACTGTATTGAGCAAAATCGTGGCAATGGATATATTTGGCATACCACTGGAAGTGGAAAAACCCTTACATCGTTTAAAACATCAACACTTTTGAAGGATAATT
>CAYPIB010000076.1:0-13262 GCA_964410675.1 uncultured Roseburia sp. | reverse complement strand
AATATGCACTAGTTTCGAATTTTGATGTACATTCATTTGAAGCTACTGTAAAAGTATACGAATTACTTGGTGCTGAAGTTTATTTATACTTTGACTTAGAAGAGTTCCCAATGACCGCTAGAGTTGATTCCCGTACAACGGCTAGACCAGGCGACATTGTTAAATTTGCAGTTGACGTTGAAAAGATTCACGTTTTCGACAAAGAAACAGAAATGGTTATCACAAACTAAGAATTTTGACTATAAGGGAGATACGAAAGTATCTCCCTTATTTATTATCTGAGAACAAAGTTCTCTTTCTCCTCAGATAATAAATCTCTGGATGCGCACTCGCGCGAAGTTGTAATTTGCCGCGGGGCGGCCGCGCCCGGCGCGAGATTCTGCAAACAGAATCTTTATTCAAAGGAAAGTCCACTTTGTTCTATAAGTAAGTTTATATTGTGCAAAGATAGTTTTTTTGGTACATTATTTATATATAATTTAGGAAAAGGAGTGAAACTATGATATCAGCGGGAGTAATACAAACTAGCATTGAGGATTTAAAAGTAATTACAAAAGTAGAATTAGTTGTATCAGACGACAGCGGAAGTGTTGTTGCAGAAACTTCTGATACTATAAAAGTGGATCCGTCAAGGATTAAGGAATTTATTAATTCACCTGCAGACACTCAGGCAGTGGCAGGACATTTATACTTAAAAATTTATGATGATAATATAGTTACGTACATTTTAATTTGCAGAGATAGTAATGAAGACTATACGATTGCTAAAATTGCGGTCAGTCAAATTCAAAATTTGATTATTGCATATAAAGAACGTTTTGATAAAAATAATTTTTTCCAGAATTTAATTTTAGATAACTTGCTTTTAGTTGATATTTACAATCGAGCGAAAAAGCTTCATATAGATATTGCGATACCAAGAGCCGTATGCTTGATTGAGGCAAAATATGATAAAGACAACGGTGCGTTTGAAGTGTTAAAAAGCTTGTTTTCACCACAGGCAGGAGATTTTGTAACGGCAGTAGATGAGAGAAGCATTATTTTGATTAAACAGTTAGACAGCTTGCAGGATTATGGTGCGTTGGATGAAGTATGCCATATGATTGTCGATACCATTAATGCAGAAGCGATGATTAAAGTAAAAGTATCTTACGGAAATATCGTTGGCGAGTTAAAAGAAGTATCAAAGAGCTATAAAGAAGCTAAAATGGCTTTGGATGTCGGAAAGATTTTCTATGCAAATCAAGATGTAGTATCTTATAATACACTGGGAATAGGCAGACTTATTTATCAGCTGCCGGTTAATCTTTGCGAAATGTTCATTGAAGAAATATTTGGGCAGGAAATGCCGGAAGAATTAGATGATGAAATATTAACGACAGTTAATATGTTTTTAGATAATAATTTGAATGTTTCCGAAACGGCGAGAAAGCTTTTTGTTCATCGAAATACTTTACTCTATCGTTTAGAAAAGCTTCAAAAATCAACGCATTTGGATATTCGGGTATTTGATGATGCCTTGACATTAAAAATTGCATTAATGGTAGTAAGCTATTTAAAATATTTGGAAAGTTTACAATATTAAGAATAAGAAACCTCCTTGGCGCATACACATACATAGACAGGCTGTTTAAGTATGCAGTTTTCATGTATGTGGACAAGGAGGATTTTTATGTATACAGTGGATTATTTTAGAGATATGAGATATTTATGTTATGAAAATGGCAATCGGACAATTGAAAATATTGGAAGTGCCAAGCTGATTAAAAATGGGAGTCAGTGCCGGGTTCAAATTTATTTAAAAAAGCTTCCGGTAAATTATCCGGTTGAAGCAAAGATTCAGCTTGAAGAAGATGGAGATATGTTATTTCAAAAATGGTTTTCGATCAAGGAGCCAAACCTTCAGCAAAGCTTTTCCTTTGAAGAAGCAAAAATAAATCAAAATGCAGAAGTTTTCATACATATGGAGGATGGCGCTAGAGTCTTAGAGCGCACAGAAAAAGAAAAAAAAGTGAGTGCGCAGTCATTTAGAGAAGAAAAGATTAATTATAGAGAGCAAAATAATCATGTGAGTAAACAGGAAAAAGAAGAAAAGCCGGAAACAAGTGATCATAGGGGATGGAAAGAAAACGAGTATTATATGTCCCGTATCAGTGAATTAAAAGAATTGTCTCCGGACTTAGAGCCGTTAGAGCATAATAGCTTTCTGCTGCATGGATATTTTAACTATAAGCATCTGCTTATAAAAAAAGAAGGCGATACGATTCGTGTCGGAGTACCGGGAAATTACTATGTCAGAGAAGAAATGGTAGCATCGATGTTTGGATTTCCTGATTTTGTACCGGCAAAAAAAGAACGAAGTGATAAACTGCAAGGTCAATTTGGATATTATTTTAGTTAAATAGATGTAGTTGGTTTAGCTGATTCCACGGACACCAACATAATCAAAATGAGGAAGTAATACTTTTGAAAATTTTATCAATGATTTTTTACTATAACCATGAAAGCCCTTTGCAATCGCCGAAGGGCTTTCTTCAAAATTTTGAAGAAAGTAATTAGCGCTTCCATGAAGCCATGTGCCAATATTATCAAAGGTTTTTTCATTATGAAATTCTTTTACAACGGTTGTACGAAATTCATATTTGGGAGCACCTTCGCGAATGATATCAATCGATGCCTCAATCGGTGATAAATCAAAACCACTCGTCATACCCGCCGCATCAGCGTAAGTTTGGGGATCTGATTTGATATCCATGGCAATGTAATCCAATAAATGTTTTTTAAGAAGGTACTCAAGAATGGCGGGGTTGCTGCCGTTTGTATCTAATTTTATTTTGTAGCCGAAGGATTTAATCATTTCGATTAATTCAGGCAATTCTTTGGCCATCGTAGGTTCACCGCCGGTAATACATATTCCAGACAGAATATTAACCCGCTTTTTCAGGAAGGAAAGAATTTCATCTCTTGAATAGGAGGCTAGTTGCTGTGGATGCAAAACTAAATCACCATTTTGGCAAAATGGGCATTTATAATTACAGCCGCCGATAAAAATAGTAGCTGCTACGTGCTCCGGATAGTCGAGCAAAGTTGTTTTATTCAAACCGCATATTTGCATGTTATAACTCCTTTATGTTAGTATATTAAGTAGAAATCAAATATACTATCTATTATGACGGAAGCAGTATATTTATGAGGATAATATGAAAAACACTATTTATATTGTAATAAACTTTACAAAAAATAGCAAGTTTTTTTGGACAAATTGTATAAGCTGGGAGACGTTACCAAATGAATACACAAGAAAAAATAGATACTTTGTACATGAAAGAGGCAATAAAACAGGCAAAGAAGGCAGAAGCTTTAAATGAAGTACCGATTGGCTGTGTCATTGTGTTTGAAGACAAAATTATAGCCAGAGCTTATAACCGCCGAAATACAGATAAAAATACATTGGCGCATGCCGAACTAGCGGCAATTAAAAAAGCCAGTAAAAAGTTAGGTGACTGGCGGTTGGAAGGATGCACGCTTTATGTGACACTGGAGCCTTGCCAGATGTGTGCAGGGGCCATTATCCAGGCAAGAATATCCAAGGTAGTCATGGGGAGCATGAATTCCAAAGCCGGATGCGGAGGCTCGGTACTAAATCTTTTACAAATGCCTGCGTTTAATCATCAGGCAGAAGTAGTCAGAGGCGTTCTGGAAGAAGACTGCAGCACGATGCTGAGTCATTTTTTTATGCAGCTGCGGGAGAAGAAAAAACAGGAGAAGAACCAATGAAATTTTTATTAGCAGCGCTGAATGCAAAATATATTCACTCGAATCCCGCTCTGTACAGTTTACGTGCATATGCGGCGCAGTATAAAGATTATATTGCATTGTCGGAATATACAATTAATAATTATACGGAAGATATTTTGGCTGATATTTATAGACAAAAGCCTGATGTGGTTGGTTTTTCGTGTTATATCTGGAATATTTCCCAGATTTTAGAACTAACAAAAGAATTAAAGAAGGTTCTTCCGGATACAGATATTTGGCTGGGCGGACCGGAAGTTTCATATGAAAATAATAAAATATTAAACATTCATTCACAAATTAAGGGTATTATGGTTGGAGAAGGCGAAAGCACTTTCCTAGAGCTGCTTGCAGCTTACATATCGGCAGAACAAAACGGAGGCAGCATATCCTTTCAAGAAATTAAAGGGCTTTTACTAAGGGATGGTGCAACAGAGGCGAGAGAGCTGACGGATCTAAGCAGCCTGCCATTTTTATATGATAATTTGGAGCAGTTTACGAATAAAATTATCTACTATGAAAGCAGCAGAGGATGTCCGTTTCGCTGCAGTTATTGTTTGTCTTCTATCGATAAAACGGTACGGCTCAGAAATTTAGATATTGTCAAAAAGGAGCTGACTCATTTTTTAGAGCATAAAACAGCACAAGTAAAATTTGTCGACCGTACCTTTAACTGCAATCATACCCATGCTATGGAAATATGGAAGCATATTATGGAGCATGATAATGGTGTTACTAATTTTCACTTCGAAGTGGCAGCAGATATTTTGAATGAAGATGAAATACAGCTTTTAAATAAAATGAGACCCGGTGCGGTTCAGCTTGAAATCGGAGTACAATCGACAAATCCGGAGACAATCAAAGAAATTGACCGTGTTATGAATGTAGAAAAGCTTGCGGCGATTGTCGCCGAAATTAAAAGGGCAGGTAATATACATATTCATTTAGATTTAATAGCAGGACTGCCTCATGAGGACTATAAGAGCTTTCAGAGGTCATTTAACGAAGTTTATGCAATGAGGCCGGAACAGCTTCAGCTTGGGTTTTTAAAGGTCTTAAAGGGCTCTAAAATGCACAGGAACGTGGCAAGGTATGGTATCATATATACGGATATGCCTCCCTATGAGGTGCTTTATACAAAGTGGATATCATATGAGGAGATTCTGAAGCTGAAACAGGTTGAGTCAATGGTGGAAATGTACTACAACAGCAATCAATTTACGTCGATACTGCAGGTCTTGGAAAGGCAGTTTGAAACACCGTTTGCCCTATATTTAGCATTGGCTGAATTTTATGAGCGGGAGGGCTTATTTATAAATTCTCCTTCCAGAACTTACCGCTATGATGCATTGCTGCAGTTTGCTAAAATAGAAACGGCATTAAATACAACCCATCCGGGATTTTTGGAAGAGCTTTTAGTAATGGATATTTATTTAAGAGACAATGTAAAGACCCGCCCGGTTTTTGCAAAGGACATTACAGAGGATAAGGATGTTATTCGTGCTTTTTACCGGCAGGAGGCTGACAATCGAACATATTTAAAGGAATATGAATCTTATGATGCCAAGCAGATGGCGAAAATGACGCACATAGAGCCTTTTTTATATGACTTAAAAACAGGAGATAAAAGTAAAGTAAAAAAATATGTTTTATTTGATTATAAGCATCGCTCTTTACTGACTCATGATGCCAGTACTTTTTGGCTTTAAGGAGATATACTTATGAAAAAAAGAACAAAAGAAATATTAGATAAACTGGATGAAAAGTATACAACCGAATATAAGTGCTATTTGAATCATGAAACTCCATGGCAGCTTTTAGTTGCGACAATATTAAGTGCGCAGTGTACCGATGCAAGAGTTAATATTGTCACAAAGGACTTATTTGTAAAATATAAAAGTCCGAAGGATTTAGCAAATGCTGATTTAAAGGAGCTTGAACAGGATATTAGGTCTACCGGATTTTATCACAATAAAGCTAAAAACATTATTTCCTGCTGTAAAGATTTAGTTGCTCTTTATGATGGCGAAGTGCCATCGGAGCTTGAAAAGCTGACGGCTTTAGCCGGTGTCGGACGCAAGACTGCCAATGTTATACGGGGCAACATCTTTCATGAGCCAAGCATTGTTGTTGATACACATGTCAAGCGGATTTCCAAAAAGCTTGGATTTACGGAGGAAGAAGATCCGGTTAAAATAGAAATGGAGCTTATGAAGGTATTACCAAAGAATCATTGGATTTTATATAATATTCAAATTATTACATTTGGGCGGGAAATATGTTTTGCCAGAAGTCCTAAATGCGGTGAATGCTTTCTGTCGGAATACTGCAATTGGTACAAGAAGAATGGCGGAAAAAAATGAACAATCCAAAATTACCAGTAAGGGATTTTGTTGCGGTTGATTTAGAGACTACCGGGCTTAATCCTAAGAGAGATAAAATTATAGAAATAGGTGCAGTAAGAGTACGCGGGGGTCAGGCCGTTGGTTTCTTTCAGCAACTGATTAATCCCGGAAGAAACTTATCAAATGCAGTAAAGGAAATTACCGGCTTAACCGATCAAAATTTAGAAAAAGCCCCAAGTATTCATGAGGTGATTCCGGCTTTTCTTGATTTTGCAGGGGATGATTATTTGCTGGGGCATCATGTTATATTTGATTTTTCTTTTTTAAAGAAAGCAGCAATTAATGAAGGCTTAGTTTTTGAAAAGGAAGCAATTGATACGCTGACCATTGCAAGAAAGTATTTACCGGAATTAGAAAGCAGGCGTCTCGTTAATTTGTGTCAATATTTTAAAATTAAACATGAGGCACACAGAGCACTGCATGATGCACAGGCTGCGGCAGAATTATACGAAAGACTATTGGAAAAATTTTATAGCTTTGATTATGAAGGTGAGAAGAAGAAAAATGTATTTCTTCCTGCCAAGCTCATATACCAAGTTAAAAAGGAAGGGCCGATTACGCCCTCCCAGAAAGTCCAGTTATTACGAATGCTTAAATATCATGCAATTGACAGTGAATACGATGTAGATTTATTGACCAGAAATGAGGCAAGCCGTTATTTAGATCACCTTATCTTGAGGTTTGGGAGATTTCCAAAAGTGTATTGAGAATAGGCTTTTGCATTATAGTATTTAAAGCCATGGCTGAGGCTTCCAGTATGGCAATTTTATCAGCTCGGTTGTTGGCAACATAAATGCTGGCTAAAATACGATAGGTATTGCTGATATCAGATCCGATTGATATCGCATATTCAAAAATAAATTCAGTTTCCTTTATATAGCCGGCATTATAAAGCTCAGTCCCCCATATGTTTAAATTACGAACAAGCAGAGTAAAGTTCATATCATACTCTGAAAGGACAGTCAGGTTTGCAGTGCCATATGTGAGTTTTAAGTCGGTATTAGTAATACCTGAGAGATTTACAATTTTAAGCTCGCTTAAGGTAAGAATCTGATCAATACAGTCTAATACCGTTTGATTGTCCGGCAGTAAGGTAAGTGGCAGCTGATCTACGGGAACTTTAATATATTTTAAGTCATCCAACGATTTTTTGCGCACGTTATTAGAGGCATGTTCCTTTTTCCAATAATCAGTTTCAGCCTTTTTATTCAGATTATTATGTTTTGCCAATTCATATGTGAGCCATACTACAAAAATAATTACAGTTGCCAAAAGTGGGAATTTCATATATAATATCCTTTCAGTAAGAAGGTGATAAAATGTTTAATAATAAAAAATCAAAACAAATTTTTTCGACAATAATTATTGTTATTTTGGTATTATCCATGGTACTGCCAATGTTAGTGTCTTTCCTATAAAACGGAAAGACCTTGTTGGTATTATAACACGAGGAGATCATTATGAGAAAGTATATTATGTCTTTATTTGCAATTTTAGTCTCAATTTGTCTATTTTCACCATTGGACGCAGAGGCAGCAATTAATAAAGATACAATTGAACAGGGAATATATATCGGTGAAGTCGGCGTTTCCAATATGAACCAAAGCGAAGCTTCGGCGGCAGTAAACGATTATATTTCTAAATTAGAAGAGTCAGTTATTACATTAAATGCAATGAACAATAATAAGGTTACTGTGTCCCCAAAGGACTTAGGTCTAAAATGGAAAAACAGTACCGTACTGGAGGAAGCGGTTGCTCTGGGAAAAGAAGGAAATATTGTAGAGCGTTATAAGGTGCTAAAGGATTTAGAGCATGAAAACGTTATCCTTCCGCTGGAGTTATCGGTTGATAAAACCGCAATATCTTCTATTATTACAGAACAGTGCCTTGAATTTAATGTCAGTGCGGTAGATGCTGCCTTAAAAAGAGAAGGCGGCGCATTTAAAATCGAACCGGGCCAGACCGGTGTTATTATTGATGAGGCGGCTTCTCTGGAAGCAGTATACCAATATATGACCGAAGAATGGGAAGGCGAAAACAGTTCGATTGATTTAGTGGCAGAGGTAGAAGAGCCAAGAGGAACCGAAGAAGAGCTGTCAAAGGTTAAGGACGTTCTAGGTACCTTTACGACAAGCTATTCTACATCAAATAAAAATCGTTCCGGAAATGTGGAGAATGCATGTCGGTTAATCGATGGAACGCTTCTTTATCCGGGTGACACCTTTTCTACGCTTGATGCAATCAGTCCATTCAGTCAGGCAAACGGATACTATATGGCAGGCTCTTATTTAAACGGATTAGTTGTTGACAGCCTTGGCGGCGGTATTTGTCAGGTATCTACGACTTTGTATAATACAGTATTAAAATCAGAGCTTGATGTAAAGGAGCGTCATAATCACTCTATGAGTGTCAGCTATGTTGAGTTATCAACAGACGCTGCGATTGCTGAGAGCTCAGAAAAAGATTTTACGTTTACAAATAATTATGATTTTCCGATTTATATCGAAGGTCATACTTCTAACAAACAGGTTACCTTTACAATTTATGGTATGGAAACAAGATCCTCTGACCGCAAGGTAACTTATGAAAGTATAGTAACAAAAACGATTCCGGCAGTTGGCGAAAAGGTCATTGCGGACAGCTCGCAGCCGATTGGTTACATTAAAGTGCAGTCTCCGCATACCGGTTATGTGGCGCAGCTTTGGAAGGTAGTAACGGAAAACGGAAAAGAAACAAGCCGGACCCAAGTAAATGCAAGCTCTTACAAAATGGTACCAAGAACGGCATCGGTAGGTGTTTCTTCTGCTGATCCAAACATGGTAGCGGCAGTCAATGCAGCGATAGCAACACAGAGCATTGACCAGGTTCGTGCGATAGTTGCCGGAGCCGGAGCAGGTGCAGTGAGTCCGGAAGAGGCAGCACAGCAGGCGGCGATAGCGGCACAGCAGGCAGCGATAGCAGCACAGCAGGCGGCCATTGCAGAACAGCAACAGCAGCAACAACAACAGCAGCAACAGCAAGATGCGCCGGTACAGTAAAATATAAAGACAAAGACAGTATTAGGAAGTGTCCGTATTTGGATACTTCCTATCGTCATATATATTAGTGAGGAAAAAAATAGCATGCAAATAGGGAAAGTACCTGAGACAGTTTTAAAACGTTCTATTTTAAAGCAGATTAAAACAAGCAGGCCGGAAGTATTAGTGGGACCGGGAGTCGGAGAGGACTGTGCGGTTTTAAGCCTGGAGGAGGATGAAGTATTTTTAGTATCTACAGATCCGATTACAGGAGCCACAAAGGATATCGGAAAGCTTGCAGTACATATTACGGCAAATGACTTGGCTTCGAGCGGCGGCGAGCCGATTGGGGTGATGATAACAGCTCTCTTACCGGAGCGTGTACGGGAAAAAGAAATAAAAACAATTATGGCAGATGTCGAAGAAACATGCCGTGAGCTTGGAATGGCGGTGCTGGGCGGACATACAGAGGTAACGGATGTCGTTAACAGACCGGTTCTTACGGTAACCGGTATTGCCAAAGCAAAAAAGGACCGGCTCATTACAACTTCAGGGGCAAAGCCGGGACAGGATGTTATCGTAACAAAATGGATTGGTTTAGAAGGCACTTCTATTCTTGCCAAGGAAAGAGAAACGGCACTTCTTTCCAGATACCCGAAGCAGTTAATAGAAACGGCAAAAGGATTCGATCAATATTTATCTGTATTAGGAGAGGCCGCCACCGCGGTTAAGTCCGGCGTAAGCGCAATGCACGACGTGACAGAGGGCGGTATTTTCGGCGCACTTTGGGAGGTTGCGGAGAGCGCAGGCGTTGGACTGAGAATTGATCTTAAAAAGCTGCCGATCAGACAGGAAACTGTGGAAATTTGTGAATATTTTAATATCAATCCATATGAGCTTATTTCAAGCGGAAGCATGCTCATTGTGGCGGATAAGGGTCATGATTTAGTGATGGCTTTAGAAGCAGAAGGTATTCATGCGGCAGTTGTCGGAAAAACAACGGATGATAATGACAGAGTTGTGATAAACGGCGAAGAGACAAGATTTTTGGAGCCTCCGAAGACAGATGAGTTATATAAGGCTCTGGCAGAATCATAAACTATAAATAAAATGATTGGAGAGAGAAAATGAGAGAACAAATTTTAGCTATTATTGAAAAGAACAGCCGGATCGGAATCGATGAATTAGCCATCCTTTTAGGTATGCCGGAAATTGATGTTGCAAATGAATTAAAGGCAATGGAGGAGGAAGGCGTAATTTGCGGATATCCGACATTAATCGATTGGGAAAAGACATCAATTGAAAAAGTAACAGCTTTAATTGAGGTTCGGGTGACTCCGCAGAGAGGCCAGGGATTTGATCATATTGCAGAACGTATTTATAAGTATCCGGAAGTATATGCGGTTTACTTAATTTCAGGCGGATTTGATCTGCTTGTGACGTTAGAAGGAAAATCATTAAAAGAAATATCTACTTTTGTGACAGACCGGTTATCAACATTGGATTCTGTTTTAAGTACAGCAACGCATTTTGTCCTTAAGACATATAAAGAGCATGGTACAATTTTATGTAAAAAGAGCGTAGACGAAAGGATAAAGGTTACCCCATGAAAAAGCTATTATCACAACAGGTAGTTGATTTAAAGCCATCGGGTATTCGTAAATTTTTTGATCTTGTCAGTGACATGCAGGATGCCATTTCACTTGGTGTCGGCGAACCTGATTTTGATACTCCGTGGCATATAAGAGATGAAGCTATCTATTCATTAGAAAAGGGCCGGACCTTTTATACTTCTAATTCCGGATTAGTAGAACTTAGGCAAGAAATATGTAATTATTTAAAAAGAAGAATGAATCTGGAGTATGATTATAATAACGATATACTCATTACTGTGGGCGGTTCTGAGGCAATTGATATCGGCCTTCGTGCCCTCATTAATCCAGGTGCAGGGGAAGAGGTATTAATACCTCAGCCCAGTTACGTTTCCTATGAGCCTTGTGCTGTATTGGCCGGAGCAAAGCCTGTTATTATTGAATTAAAGCATGAGAATCAGTTTAGACTGACAGCAGAGGAGTTAGAGGCTGCCATTACAGACAAGACAAAGCTGCTGATTCTGCCATTTCCGAATAACCCGACCGGTGCGGTGATGGAGCGAGAGGATTTAGAGGCGATTGCAAAGGTAATATTAAAGCATGACTTATTTGTCATGTCAGATGAGATTTATGCCGAGCTTACATATACAGGCAATGATCATGTATCCATTGCCAATATCGAAGGTATGAAAGACAGAACTCTTATTATTAACGGATTTTCCAAAGCATATGCGATGACCGGATGGCGTCTTGGCTATGCCTGCGGACCGGAAGAAATTATCCAGCAGATGACTAAAATCCATCAGTTTGCTATTATGTGTGCCCCGACTACAAGCCAGTATGCTGCAATCAGTGCGGTAAAAAACGGTGATGATGATGTGACCAAAATGCGAGAATCTTACAATCAAAGAAGACGTTTTCTTGTTCATTCTTTTAAGAAAATGGGACTGGAATGCTTTGAGCCATTTGGTGCTTTTTATGTTTTTCCATGTATTAAAGAATTTGGCATGACATCAGATGAATTTGCGGCAAAATTTTTAGAAGAAGAAAGTGTTGCGGCAGTTCCGGGTACGGCGTTTGGAGACAGCGGAGAAGGATTTCTTCGAATTTCCTATGCGTATTCGTTAGATACGTTAAAGATTGCAATGGAGCGCTTGGAGCGGTTTATTACTAAATTAAGAGAGCAGAAGAAGTAAGGCAGGAAATAGTATGCATATTATTTTACATCAACCGGAAATACCGGCTAATACAGGAAATATCGGCAGAACCTGTGTTGCAACAGGCACAAGTCTACATTTAATCGAACCGCTTGGTTTTCGCTTAAATGAAAAGTCAATCAAACGGGCAGGAATGGATTATTGGGAACATTTAGGCGTAAATAGATATATTAATTATGAGGAATTTTGTAAGAAGAATCCTGATGCTAAAATTTGGTTTGCAACAACTAAGGCAAAGCATGTATATACTGATGTAGAATTTGGGCCTGAAGATTTTATTATGTTTGGCAAGGAGAGTGCCGGGATTCCGGAGGAAATTTTAGTTGATCATGAGGAAGCTTGTATCCGCATACCGATGCTGGATGAGATTCGTTCCTTGAACTTATCAAATTCAGTTGCAATTGTGCTCTATGAAGCACTGAGACAACATAAGTTTTCACATATGCAGTTAGAAGGCGAGCTTCATAAGCTGCACTGGAAAGAAGAGAATACTTTGTAACAGCAAAATCCCGGAGGCTAATGCTTTCCGGGATTTTTATATATCATCCTCATCCATGCTTTCAGATTTTAAGAGGGAGAAAATAAATTCGCTGCCGACACCTTCAGTGCTGATTACGTTTATATTTTCGCCGTGTGAATGAATAATTTCTTTTGTAATGGAAAGTCCGAGACCGGTACCCTTTTTGTCTTTGCCGCGGGATAAGTCGGATTTATAAAAGCGGTCAAAGATAAGCTTTAAATTTTCCTTTGGAATGCCCATACCGTTATCCTTCACAGAAATAAAAATGCGATTGTTTTTTTCTCTTGTTTCAATTGTAATCGTAGAATTCGTATTTGAAAATTTTATTGCATTATCAAGTAAATTGTAAAGTACCTGCTGAATTTTGCTCATATCGGCATTGACAAACATTTTTTCTCCGGTCAGGATTAAATCTAAAATAATATCTTTGACCTTCAGCGTTCCTTCCAGTGTCGAAGAAATATTTTTTATCATTTGATTGATATCAAAATCAATACGCTCAAGAATCATACCCTTCGTGTTTAAGTTGTTCAGTGTAAGCAGGCCGTTTGTCAGCTTTGTCAGCCGCTCGGTCTCATTTAGGACGATATTTAAATACTTCTCGTGCAATTCCGGCGGAATCGTTCCATCCAGCATCGCCTCTAAATAACCTTTAATCGAAGTTAGAGGTGAACGAAAATCATGAGAGACATTAGCAACAAATTTTTTCTGTGTAT
>CAYPIB010000075.1:0-13297 GCA_964410675.1 uncultured Roseburia sp. | reverse complement strand
CTTGACATCATGTCAGCAACAAAGAGTAATAAAGGCATTGGAGATTTTGTACAAGCTTCTCGATATTGTCCTTTAAGTTCATCTGGAACCCAGAAAGTTCCCATATGGTATCGGATTCCTAGAATGATATCATCGGATACTTGTGCAAAGTGCTGGAACAGCATTAATACTGAAAGTTCTCCGTGTCCAAAAGGCAAAGCTGCTTGTGATGGGGAATAGCAAGCTACTTTATTCCATGTACCTGTTAGTTCATTCTTTACATTTCTTGTTCCAGGCTTATATATACCAATCTTACAGAGATCATGACAGAGTGCTGCAATAGTGATCTCAGCTTTCGATAAACCAGCATAAGCTGTTGATGTAGCTAATTGTTGAGCTTTACACATTACTTCAAGAGAATGTTCTAACAGTCCTCTTTCATAAGAATGATGAAATCTAGTAGACGCAGAAGTTATGAAGAAATCCGTTTCTTCTAACCACCCTAAGAAATTAGAAATACACTCTTCTGGATATCCCAGTGAAGATGCTGCTTCACTGAAGTGTTTCTTAAATTCAGATTCATATTCAGATGGATCACTCAATTTAAGTAGACTTTTCAAAATCTTTGACATTTAACAAACCACCTCATATATTATTTCTCCACCTACGGGATTAATATAACCCCGATTAAGAGAGATTGACTTTTCAGCAGGAATTCCAGCTTCTTGCAGAATTCCTAATTGATCATCACAAAAGAAATCATATGTAGACACATTCTTCTTTAGATAATCTATCTTATCTCTTGTAGAAGAGAAGACAAGAAAATTAATCTCAGGAAGATCAGGAAACATATACTTTAACCATTGTCTCTTTGATTCAACATTTTGAGGAAGAGTTACTGAACCAAAAGTTACCTCAGATTTAGGGTTATCAAGAAGTTCTATTATCGGCGTACGAATAAGCTGGATTGAATACTTAGAGTAGAAATCTGGATCCCTGTAATACTTCTTTGCAAGATCCTTCATAAATGAAAGTTCATGGGAATCTGGTATATCCTCAAACTTATATACCTTTCTCCGTCTACATAACTTCATCCAACTAGGAATTCCTAGAGAGAGTTCTTTCATTGCTAACTGTACACACTTACCTGAAAGATCAAGTATTGTGTCGTCAACATCAGTAAATATTTTCACACAAGACCTCCTTTACATTAGTCCGATACAAATGGGACCTATTCCACGTTCTATACTATCTGGATTGGTAAGACCTCTACCACACCTAGAACAAATACCTTCGTGGTAAAGACGAACTTTCTCAACAAAATCTTGCTCTAAGTGTTTAAGCAACCATTTAAACCCATTAATAGCTTTCACATCTCTATAAGATTTAGCTGTAATCCTAAAGATTAAGTCCCCATTCTTCAATTCAAGCATTCCTATGTACATATAGGAATCAACAACAAGAACCTTAACGAAAAACTTCTTCGAGTATAGTGTTTCAATCCACGTCCCTCCTGCAAGGGACGACATGTTACCGAGTGAATCTCGTTCTTTACTATCTGGAGTTTCTCGTATAAAGTATGTACGGTGTTTCTCTCCGTCAGGGTCTTTCTGGCTTAAGGTTACGACAGCACGACCTCCTAAAATATATTGCCTGCGATAACCAGGTCTCAATTCTCCACGGAAGTTTTCATTAAGTTTCATAGCAAATCCTCCTTTACTATTAACTTAACGCACACACTATTTCCATGGTTTAGAAGATGCCCAAACCTCATGTTCAAGATTTTCAGTTAATAGATCTTGAACAGTTCCTTCATAGTACCGTCTCTCAGATCGTCTATTATCTGAATCAAGTCCAACCCAAATATATTGCTTAGAATTCAAACCAAAAAATTCTTCACAGAATTTCTTTATAACAGAAGTCCAGTCAAATCCTTTAGAAGAGATTCTAAAGTAAACAAGTTCTTCTCCTTGGTATTTATATTGACCACCTGCACGAACTCTTACAAAATTCTGAACATACCAATTAATTAGATTATTTTCATATCTTAAAGCTGACATATAGAATTCTTGAATAAATTTGTCTAGCTTCTCCACCGATTCACCTTCGTATAGTTCCTTCATACGATCTATTACAACAGGATCTATAGGAATTTCTGCTTCTTCTGAGGCTTCTTCAGAATCTGGAAATTCACCTTCTTCTAGAAAATAACTTAGTATAATGTGACTTGTCCAGGTCCTCTTGAATCCCTCTACCCACGAACCCTTAAGTTGATTAAGAACACACCAATCTAAAAGCATTCTGAACTCATCTTCTTGTCCAGATTCTGTAACAGGTGGGTGGATAGATTTACCTTCTTTATAAGGAAGAGCAGGATATAGAATCCCGTCTCTAGATAAAAGAGCAGCACCATGGGAATCATTTAATTTCCCAAAACTAGAACTTCCTATGTATTTAGGACCTATATTTCGACTACTTCTAAGATTCATACTATCTGACCTCCTCCGAGGTAAAGAAGTCTTCTTCAGAAACCATTGGAATTCCTAAAGTATCTGCTTGTTCTATCTTTTTATTACTCGGATTCTTACCCAATACAAGCCATTTAGTAGACTCATCAGGAAATATCTGTCTAAATAAACCAATCTTTGAAATATGTTCTTCAATTTCAAGCTTGTTTCTTAACAGAGTTCCAGCAAAACAAATACCATCCTTAATCTCTTGACTAACATCCTTAATCTCTTGACTAACACCCTCATAAGCAGCAATAGCAGATTCTAATTCTTGCCTATGTTTTAAGGATATCTTCTTACCTGACTCAAGAATCTGTTTAAATTCTTTATATCTTTTTGGACTTGGACTAATTCCCATTATTTCTCCTCCATCTTAGCAATCAACTTATCTAACAGTTTAAAGTGTCTGGAGTACACATGGAAAGAGCCAGCATTCCAATGTATATGACATTTCTTACATCCGAGTTCCGCACTCATCTTATTTGCTACATAATAGTGCCAAGCAAAGTCATTCTTGAAACCATATATTGCATCATTACTACGCATATTTACAATATAATGTAATTCGTCATTACGAATTAAATGTTGTGTTGCAAACGTACATATCATATCATAGCGACCATTCTTATTCCAGTCTTGCTGTATAGAAGGTCTTGTGTAGATACATGTGGATTGTCTTGACTGGCGATCTTTCTTCAGAAATTCAACAGCTGATTTATACTGGTTGAAATTCTGATCTGAGAAAATACACCAACCATAATTTGAGTTTATTAAACCATCTTCATCTGCAGTCTGAGCCCAAATCTTAATATCTGACATATCTGGATTGATATTAAGTGATTCAGAGAGATACCAATTAAGTTCCCTTTCAACATAAGACTCTTCTGTCTTTATAACATCAAAGACATTAAGAGTGTACGCTTCATCCCCTGACAGTGTAGCATGAGCATCAATTGTTTCAACAAGATCATAGTCTCCTATGTGAACAAATTCCTTCTTCTTGTATTTCTCCAAAAGAGGCATTAAAAGCTGTTCTAGATATATTTGTGAATTGTTCATAAAGCAAATTCTCCTTCGATCATAAATGTTTTAATATTTAGTATAGCTCGGTCATAATCCCTAGATTTAAAACCGAATTTCTGCATAGCTGATTTCCTTAACTCTACTTTTGATAGATTATAGTTATCAATTAAGAACGCAGCTATCTCTTGAATTTCTATTGGAAGTTCAGCTATGTATAAATCAGGAGTAGTCTGCAACATATCTGTCTTGACTGCGATTATAACGTTGGAATTAGACCCTGTAGACTCCGTAACTTCTATCGGAGTTTCTTTAGAATTCCTATTTCGAATATTCCGTATCACAGTCCGTGTCCATGTATCACATGAAAGACAGGCTTGCCTTTCAAAATTAGGTTGTATCTCTGGTTTCCATGTCGCCAGAATATAGTAATAAATACGCTCTCTACAATCCTGTAATGCTTCATTCATTGTGTAAAAACTATCAAGATTTCTTGAGATTGCTCTCCGTAGTTTAGGGAGCAATTTCTCTAGCATCATAGAAAACAGTCGATCTACATATTTTTGTGTATAACCTTCATTTAGGATTCCTATACGAGTTATTTTCTCTGGTCTTTTCTGGACCAGTGGAACAACTTCCCAGGAGTTTAACCACATATACGCTAGTTCAGTTACTTCATTAAGCATTTTAGAATCTACCTTTCAGTTTTATTTAATTTAGGTCAACACACCTTACTGTTTCTCTTCACACCTTTTAAAGATCTTAAAACCTTTAACCATTTGAAACTTAATGGATCTATCTGGAATAGAATTCTTGGCAGGTTATTTTTCAAGACAGCGAATTGTTTTTTATGCATATTATCACATGCCGTCTCTACAATAGATAATAACGCTGTATCCCCAATAGCAGGTGCAGAATTAGGAATATAGGCAAAATTCCTATCATCACTTATTCGTAAACCTCCATCAGTACATAAAGTACACATTCCATCAAACCCTATTAATTTTAATTCTTGTAAAAGATGCTCATTTCTTTGCATCCAAACACCACCTCATTTATTGTATTTCATATATTCTGGATCAAAAGCTATAACTTCTTCAGGTTTCCCGAGACAACATACGCTTTCGACAGGAACCTCACTCCACGATACTTGCATTCTCCAATCCTTACACAAGTGTTGGTATAGTGGAGCTATGTAAATTTCTCCATATTCTGCTTTAACCCTTGATCCGAATGTGTGAACCAACTCTTCGTACATGGTGAAGCTATTGAAATAATAGAGACCGATTGTTGCTAAATCTGAGATACGTTTCTTTTCAGAGACCTTACATACTAAATTTGGATTCTCTGAGTTTGGAAGTACAAATGACCAGTGATCTCCTTCTGCCCTAAAACATATGATATGACCTTCTTTATCAGAAGGAATTTGTTCTGGCTTTATCAAACCAGGAGTTACAGCTGTATCTATATTATATACAAGAAAATCTTCATCTGATGTGAATGCTTTTCTAGCTTGTAAAACCGTAGTTGCTTGTCCATTTGTTAATTCAGAAATTACAATGGTTTGGAAAACCTTGATACCCAACTTTCGACAAGTATCAGCCAACGTAACTTCATCCCAATTACCTTTACGAACTACGAAGATGAATTCTGCCTTATTGAAAAATTCAGATAAAGACAACATAGACCATTCAAACAGAGTTTTACCTCTAGCTATAATTTCATGCTTAGGTTTGTCTATACCAACATCTTTAAATCTACTTCCTGCTCCTGCCATGGTAATGATTATTTTCATTTACTCACCTCTTCTAAGTAAGTAACGCATTCTTCGTAGGTTTTACCTACAACCTCATTTGGTCTTAAAGCTCGATCATCCACATAGAATCCTTCTGCACACCATGGCTTTCCAAAGTGAATTTCATCATATGGGATATCATGAATGTTGAGCCAGTCAAACAATATAGGAGCTGTATTAGCAAGAATCTGACCTACATTTCCGTTATATGTCCTCATCTGGCGAGACGTATATAGGATTATACTTACACCAGATCTATGAAGTTGTCTAAGATGTTCACAAACCTCCTCTATAGGTTCAACATCCAAGTATGATTGATGAGGTAACTTCTTTTTACATAGAGTACTGTCTATATCATAGACAGCAACTTTTCCAGTATTAATCATCTACGCACCTCCTTATTCTCTTAATTGATTCAACAGCTCAATACCAGTAAAATACATGGCTTTCTGTCGAAGTGGGGAATCCTTATGAAGTGGTATCATGGATAGAAACAGCAAAGCTTCTATCAACTTAACTTTATATAGAACACCTGAATATTTAGCTTCTAGCATATCTTTAACTCTTCTTAAGCATGAACGCTGTTCGTCTGTAATATCGATATTAAAAGTAATTTCACCTTCCTCGGTCTCATCTATTGAGAATTGGTCTGTGATTATGAAATCATATAGACCCTCTATACTATGGAAAAGCTTTGCTATATCATACAAAGGATCCCCACTTACAGAATAACCTCCACCAAAACTACCACGAGGATCTATAAGCTTTATTTGTTGACTATCGGTATCAACAAGAATATTAGACCCACAATAATCTCCATGCATTACTGTAAACGGTGTTTCATTAATAATGCCTGAATTTTCTATTAAAGCTGGTAATTCCTTAAGTAGAGAATCTGAATCAACGTATGATATGCCATTTACTTTAACAGAAGGAACATACCCATATTCTGTAAGACGTGATATCGTCTTATCCAGATAGATTTGTCTTCGAGCCTTTAAGACATCCTCTGGACTAACAGAAACAACAGAAGATTGCATTTGATCAAGATGGTATAAAAGTGTATCCATGGTTCTGGCTGTAAGCCTGGCTGAAAGAATTAATTCATGAACAGTTGTATATGGATAATACTGCATCTTTATAGTAGAAGAATCTGGACTATCATATATCTGTGGTGTCAGATATCTCAGGTCTTTAGGTAAATTTTCATACCAATGTAATTCTGCCATTAACTTAACGGAATCTTCAGAGGATTTTGTCAATATCCCCTTTTTAGAATCAATCTTAATGCTGTTAAAATATCTAGGAGTTATTACAGCTTGATGTTCTAAGTATTTATCCAGATGCCCCACATCAACCCAATTCTCAGGTTCTACAAAATCTAGAGGATATACCTCTGAATACGTCTCCACTGCTGTATAGAAAGTATTATGACGCATTAGCTTGCAAATAAATGGAACATCGCTGAATGAAAAGAAACCAGTGAAGATGTTATGTTGAATTCCGCCCATGATAAGCTTATCACCATATTCAGTAATCCTGCCTTCCTCACTTTTAAAGCATGTCCAACGTTCAGTATCTCTTACTGTAGAAAAGCTTACAGTGTCTGGGTCTTCAAAAGGCTTATCAAATAATGTATCACCAAAGAGTATATCTAAACGTTCTACATGATTAGGAGGATTATAACATAAATTTACGGCTAAAATCGTGGAACCTATATCTCTTCCACCGTCACTGGTATGCAATTTAAGCTTCTCTGTAGCTAGGTAAGGCTCTATAAGATTACGATGAAGCTCTAGAGAATTCATATGTCGTGGATTAATAACTAGACGAATTTCGTCATAGAAATCTTTAAAATTCTTGAGTACACATTCAAGAAGTGGAATTCCACCTATTGGAATAAATGTAGCTGGGATATCGCCGAAACGTTCCTTTAAATCATCTCGGATTGGTTTTGCACATGGGATTATTAATATTTTCATATTAGTCAAACTCCTTTGGTATGTTTTTCCATGAGAATTTAATACTTGGAAGACCAGATTGAGCTGTTGAAACTACATAATATTCTGGATGTTCTGTAGCATTGGCTACAAACAAATCAATCTGGGATTGTAAACGGGACTCAAGATCTGGATTTATTAAATTCCAACCACCTTTACCTTGTCCCATCGTTGCAGCTGAACTCATGGCAATATTCGTATATTTAGGGGTTTCTTCTGTCAGTAAAAGCTGATATCCAAGATACAGATCTTCTACCCCATGCTTACTGAACGCAGCAAAGTTCACATTCTTATCTTGCATACGCTTAATATTTAAGAATAAAACTTGTGTAGCTTGACCACGGGATAAAAACGGCTCAAATTTACCATACACCTTTGATTGAGCTACAGGTCCGATCATACAATGATTCTGACCAATCTCAATAAGTTTTAAGAGAGTTTCCCTATCTGTCAAAGAACGCTTGGCTTTATTTGGATTAGAATAATAACAGAATTTAGCTTTATCAGGATCCCAGAAAAGCTTCTCTTTTATGTCTCTAGTATTCTCGACTCCTAATGAATCTTTAAGGGATTTAATGTGAGATAAATCCCCTACATCAGAACCTCTAAGTGAAATTCGTACCCAATCAGTATCATCATCAAGCATTAAGATAAATTCATATCCTTGTTCTAATGCCCAATCTACAATAAATTTCCTACAGAGTCCAATGTCGGTTTCAGCATCTGAAGGTCTTACAATGAATTCTACCTTAGGGAAACATCTGGAATACATACCACGCTGTAATTTAACAACGAATCCCCTTACATCTGCGATATCTTCAAATTCTGAATAATTCTGCATAAGAAGATTAAATATCTTCGTAGTTTGAGCTCTTCCATAAGATGGAATTGCTATTAAGACTTTTTTCATAATTTTACACCTTTCTACTTTAAATTAATTTAACATAAAATCGGATAATTGAAGCTTCCCATCAACTAGATCCTTAACACGCATATCAACAGAATCTCGGACAAGGATTGTGTAACTATTTACTGTGGATTTTGTTCCCTTTCGATGTGCTCTGTCCTCATCTTGACAAAAATCAGCATACGTATAAGGAAGTTCATAATGTATAACGCTCTGTGCCATAGTCAGAGTATGAGAAACTCCCAGTGCTCCAGAAATACCAACAATTATACGACAATTTGGGTCTGTCTTAAATCGTTCCTTTTCTAATTCCCTGTCCCCTACCCCAAGACGCTTATTTGAGCCTGTATACACAGCCACGTCAGGACACAGTTCTCTAAGATATGGAAGTATCTCTGAAATCACTTCTACCCATTGAAAGAATATAATGATCTTTGTTCCCTCAGTTTGAAGAGTAAGCTCACATTGTTCTAACATAGTTTGTAATTTACTACAATTTCTCATATTGAATTCAGGATCTAGAATAGAAGGACAATCAATTACTTGTCTTAAACGCAGCATTGTAGTTAAAGCTGTCGTCTTTCCTAAATCTTGAAGTTCAAGCATTTCTTCATACACTTCTCGATAGAGTTTTCTCTGTTCATCTGACATATCAGCATATAATGTCGTTCTGATCTTAGGAGGAAGATCAAGAAGTTTCTTTTCTCTACGAATCATCATACGATTCAATTCTTTCTTCAAGGCATTGATATCTCTATACCCAATAACATCATGCTGGTTAAAACCACCGAATATACATACAGACTGCGACCACCGATACCAAGATTGAGTTACTAAGTTTCCAACAGCCAAGGATGTGTAGGCATCCAGTGCCGTATTTACAATAGGAGTACCTGTAAGAAGGATAACTTTACACTGATTCTTCGTAGGGATCTTCCGTAGTTGCTTTACCATCTTCTGTACGAGCTTACCTTGTGTAGAAGTCGGGGAAACACCTTTATGTATTTCATCAAATACAATTAAGTCAATCTCTCCACTCTTAAAAGCTTCAACTATGATATCTGGTACGATATAGTCCTTTTTACGAGTTTTAGGGTTAACCTTCATTGTTCGTATAAACTGTATATTCGTAATAACAACTTCAGGGAGATTCTTAAAATCAGAGAGTTGATTTACACGCTTTGATGTATTTACTTTACCCTTAGGAGTAAGTCCTAATACAGTGGTTGAAAATTCTGTATGTTTTTCTGCATCCTCCATCCAATTCCATACAGCACTTGCAACACAAGATATAACAAGGATTCTCTTGTAACCATTAAATAAAGCAAAATCATATGCTTCTTTTGTCTTACCAAGACCTTGTTCATCAGCAAGAAGAAGTGCATCTAGATAAGGTGTAGCGTTAAGTTTATTACGAGCCTGCTGTAACCATACTCTTTGATGTTTCATAGGCTCTGTCTTAAAAACAAAGTCTGCGATATCTGAATCTAAAGGTATCTTATCTATATCTTCCACAGCTTCTACTAATCCAGCTATGACAGGAAGATCTACGCCAGCAGGAAGATTATAACTATATCCAGCATCCCTGAGTCTGGCTACAAGCCTACCTAATTCTCGAGTAGGAATTGTCCAATGTTTCTGATTTGGATTCCATGTTCGTCCTGGGATACTCTTAACTATTTCGATTATGACTGGATTGTAATTAAAGTATACATTATAAGTAACAGAATTTTCTGATACTTGAATATCAACAAAATTAGGAGCCACTAAAACACAACCTTTCTACACATTCTTAACGCATATTATACAAGAAAGAAGGTATGTATAAAATGAATCTAGCTGAAAACTATGGTAAAGAGTTTGAACAAAAACTCTCTTCACTATTAATAACGCAGAGCAATGAACACATTATATATCGAATACCAGATCAGATGTCTGGAAGAAAAGGCAGTAAGAATCCATGTGATTTTATCTTTTACTCTTATCCCAATATATTCTGGCTTGAGTGTAAGTCAACTGTTAACCCAGGTTGGAGTATTTCAGAATTGGATAAATTTCAACTTGAGAGTATGCGAGAGTATAGTAAAACTAAAGGAAGTTTTTCATATGTTCTTCTTCTATTTGTCTGTGAACCTTCTGTATTTGCAATTCCGATTAGTACGATAGACTATCTCATAGAAAATGGGATTGGAACTATAAATATTAATAAATTACGTAAGGGTAAATATGAAAGGGACTTCATAGAAGTCCCTCTGGCAAAGAATAAAAGTTATATACCTGATTTTGCACCAGAAGCCTTAGACGTTCTTCTTAAACTGCCGAATATTTCTCCTTAGTGATTTTCCTATACTTCTCTCTCGTAGCTCGACCACCACGATAAGCACGATCTCTAAGATTTACTAAAAGAACCTGACGGCATCTGCAATATAAATTATAATCCATGGTGATTAAATCCTTGGTCAAGATTTTATGGACTGTACTCTTCGACACCTTAAACTTCTCTGCGGCAGATCTCACAGTACAGCCAGTATTGGCTACATACTCACCGATATCTTTACGCTTTGAATCTGAAATCTTAATCATAATCCAACCTCAACCTCCCAAATACGAGTTTTGATTAATTCTACATATGCGGATGGTGTCGGTAATGTAAAAGCTGTAGACATGAACATCGTTGTGCTGTGAGTACGGTACAACGATTTTCTACATACTCCGAGAAGTTTAGCCTTTATATCCTCATTCTGCTTAGATAACATTGAAGCTATTACAGGCGAATGAGCTGGATTCCTATCAGTTTCTAATACATCTGACAAAAACTTAGAATATCCATCAAGAACTGTGAATAACTTATTACGTAAAGAATCCATATTAGATGTTATAAGATTATATAACTTGGATTCTATTGCTGGAGAACACCCAACTTGATAATATTCAAAAGTAAGTTGCATAAGAGCACTGTTAAATTTACGGGTCAGGGATTTCTTAGGAAGAACTTTAAGAGTAACATCCAAGTTTAAGGCTTCTTCTAGAAGCTTAACAGCTTCTCTCATAGACCCATCTGCAGCTTCAGCTAACTGTTGCAAGGATACTACTTCGTAATCTTTAAGATTCTCTTGATCCATTATGTATTCAAGTCTAGCACGAATCATTTCAACACTCGGAGTTGGAATTGGAATATGTTGACAACGAGTATGAACTGTTGTTGGAATCTTATCTGGCACTGTTGTACAGAGTATGAACGTTGCTACATCCGTACCCTCTTCGAAACGTTTAAGGAATGCATCAAACGTCTTTGTTGCGATATTATGAGCCTCATCTATAATATAGAGAGTTTTACCAAAGAGAGATTTCTTTTGAGATCTCTCTATAAGATTTCTTATAGCTTCTGCATTACCATCCATTGCAGCATCTACATCTTCAATTAAATTAAATTCTGAACCGAAGATCTTAGCTACGGTTGTCTTTCCAATTCCACTTGAACCTGAAAGAATGAGTGGTGTTACCCTATTATATTTGGAAAGACGATCTCTTAATTCATCCGTAACAACAAGATCACTCAGTGTCCTCGGTCTGTATTTCTCCAATAGGTTCTGATACATAAATTTCCTCCTCAACATCTATTGTTTTAGGGATTAACCCAAATTCAGCTGCATACATATTCTGTAACTGCTTATCTTGACGGAATATCTCAATGGCTGTTGATTCTCCCCTTACCTTGTATTCCTTTTTAGGATCTTCAGGGTTTATAAGAGGTTCCATTGTTGCTGGATTACAGAAAGTATACATAGAAGTGGTTTTAAGAATTAACCCTGAATTTAACGAAGCCTTAAATAATTCAATTTCAGGCACAATTCCATTTTCATAATTCAGATAATATTGGGTATTTGGTCTATCACCTGCACAAACCTTAGTTCGTCTAATAGAAACCTCTACAATATGACCACTACAGGTTTGTGAACTTTTTGGAATCTCGTTATATTTCTCATCTATCGGATAACCCTTCTTACATATTAAACGCAGAGCAGCTGCATGATGCCAACCCCTACCTCCTGGAGTTTCTGTAGAAGGAAATTGCGTGTTGAATTGGTCACGTAGCTGGTTAACGCCAATGAATGCAATCTTCTTTGGTCTCAGTCTGGATGACAACTTTGAACAGAAACCCACAAGAGGTTTTGCAATACCACCCATAGTCTGTTTAGTTACATCTTGGTCTGCAGCCTTAGTGGATTGTAAATTTGCTATAGAATCAATAATGCCTAATCCAATACGGATTTCCTCATTATCAATCAATTCTATAAAACGAGAAAATATAACTTCTGCTCCTAAATCATCCTCATGAGTTAAGAAGAGAATCTTTTCAGGATCACAACCTAAGGTTCTTGCCCATCTATCATCAAACGTGTTTTCTGAATCATACCAGACAACACGTCTAGGACCTACATCCATAAGATAATCTAAACGTCTTCTTTCTGTCGCATTAGGTTTTGGTATAGAAGATAGTCTCTCAACTTCTTCGAGGTACTCTCTCTCAAAAAGTTCTATCGCATTCTTTGCTATATCGATACAAGTAGTAGTTTTACCACCACTCTCTGCACCTGAAATTTCTGTAATGAAACCGAAAGGAATCCCACCATAAAGTGCATTCGTAACTTGTGGACTGGAAAAAGGAATACATTCATGTTCCAAAACTGGAGGACCATTAGTAAGCTTAAGACTTGATGCTATTTTTCCAGAATTTAGAGATTTAAGATTTAATTTACTATAATCTATTATAGACATTTAACAAACACCCTCTCTCTTAGAATCGGTAATCTTCTTTAAAACCATTATGGCTTCTTTTGCTGCAGACTTCTTAGTCTCTAGACATTTTCGCCACTCTTGGCACTCGTCAGCAAGTTTTGATGTCTTAGAAAACGACGCTTTTAAGATAGGATCTTCAACTTTTGCCTTTACTAACTCTTTAAGCTGTTTATCCAACTCTTTAGCTTCTTGATGATATGCTGAGCTTAATGTACCAACTTTAAGTTCAGTGTCTGCTAATCTATATATTTCAGTTGAAACTAATAAGGATAATCTATTTGATTCA
>CAYPIB010000074.1:0-13610 GCA_964410675.1 uncultured Roseburia sp. | reverse complement strand
ATAAGAAGCAGCCATTTGTTTCATCATCTTAAGAGCAACAATCTGCTCGGAAATTTCTTCACGAAGGCGGATAACATCGTCAGTCATAACGCGTCCGGTAGAATCCTTCTGCTCTAATTTATCTTCAATTAATCTGTCAATACCGTATAATGCAATACGTCTGTAATCACCGATGATACGTCCGCGTCCATAAGCATCAGGAAGACCGGTAATAATGTGAGAAGAACGGCAGGCTCTCATGTCTGCATTGTAAGCATCAAAGCAGCCGGCATTATGAGTCTTTCTGTGTGTTGAGAAGAACTCACTGATTTCTGGCTCTACTTCATAGCCGTTATCAGAACAAGCCTTTTCTGCCATACGGATACCGCCGTAAGGCTGCATGGAACGTTTGAAAGGTTTGTCAGTTTGTACACCAACGATTGTCTCTTTACTCTTATCAAAGTACCCCGGACCATGAGAAGTAACAGTGGATACTACTTTTGTATCCATGTCAAGTACACCGCCTGCATCACGTTCCTGTTTTTGTAAATCAAGGAACATATCCCATAAGTCTGTTGTGTTTTGTGTAGGTCCAACTAAAAAGGAATCATCCCCATCATATGGAGCATAGTTTTTTTGAATGAAATCACGTACGTTAATTTCTTTCTCCCATTTACCGCCTACAAAATCTGTCCATTCTGGTCTCATTTTGAAATAGCCTCCTATAAAAAATATAATTTGTTTAAAAACGATTGTTAAAATCGTTAAGTTACATAAAATCAAGTGTGGATCAACCACTTCTTTACACTTCATATTATAGGTGATTCAAAAGTGGCAGTCAAGGAAATGGTTGTACTTTTTAAGGTACAAAACGAGAAAAATAGTGAAAATTTTATAAACAATATAAAGAATTAGAATGTTCTAAATAAAATACAAAAAGATAAGTTGATAAAAAGAAAAGATAGAGTTATACTATTTAAGTATAATTATCGTAAAATCAGCAGCATAATATAGTAAATTACTACTTCTGCTCACATCGATACAGTTTTAACATAAGGAGGAAATAAAATGGATGCTATTAAAAAAGAGATGACAATTGGCGAGATTTTACAAATTAAGCCGGATGTTGCTCCTATATTCATGGAAATGGGAATGCATTGTCTCGGATGCCCATCGGCTCAAA
Organism: uncultured Roseburia sp.; assembly: GCA_964410675.1. Taxonomy (GTDB): domain Bacteria; phylum Bacillota; class Clostridia; order Lachnospirales; family Lachnospiraceae; genus RGIG3040. Next base: position 12,448 of record CAYPIB010000074.1, on the reverse strand, counting down.
GTGAATCTTTAGAAATGGCAGCAATGGTTCATGGTATGGATATTAATACTTTAATGGACAAGATTGCAGCGGTATAAAACCAAAAATGATAGAATAATAAGAAAAAACCTTCCAAATGTAAACTGGAAGGTTTTTTCTACAATATCAAATAGTTGTTATTAGATAAGAAGCAAAGAACTTAACGCTGTGTCTTTGCAAAGACATTCAAAATGCTCTTCAAGATAAGCCATCCCGCTTTCGTTAAATTTAGACGGGTGTCCATATTCGGCGAGAATATTGCAAACCTTATTAAAATCACTGCTTGAAGAATTTTTGGTTAAAAGCACAAGTTTGTAACTTCCGCTGCTGTTATCCTTATAAAGAGAACTACTGTCCTGATAATAAGAATTTAGTACACGGGCAGCACGGACAACATGCTGAAAACTATCAAAAGAATACAGACGGATGACTGGTTTTAGTGAAACCGATTCCGCTTTCTTTTCAGTAGAAGCTGCTTTAACAGAAGATGATTCCGCATCTTTTGCACTGTCCAGCAAACTTCCTAGTTTAGTATCTTGCAATTTCTTAAACAAATCCAAGACTTCTTCGGTGCTGTCTGAGTCCTCGGTTTCTGCGAATGAATCGGCTTCGTCATTTTCCCACTTATTTTCCTCATTATGAATAGAAGGAGCAAATTTTGCAAAGCGGGTATCCAGTTCTTCCGGATCCTCTACCTTCGTAATAATAAGAACAATGCAGTCAGCATTGAGAGGAATGGCTTCTATCATAAGAGGAATATCCTCAGCTTCAAATCCAAATTCATAAGATGCCTGCTGCATCATATCACGAAAAAGAGACTTGGCTTTTTCTGTGCCATATGCTAATTCACTGATTTTAAGTTCTCTATCAATCAAATCAGCCTTTGTCAGGGTACAACGTATTTGATGATCGTTAACTTTTTCGATTTTCATAAAAATCACATCCTTTTCTGCAAATTCTGAAAACCTTTGGGAGAATCCCAATATTTAACTTCTATCATGTAAAAGTATCTTATACTGTACAGTTTATTAAGTCAATAGAAGTTGGTGCCAGTTTTAGAAAATTTTAGAAAATTTTACAAAATACTTGCCAAAATGTCGAAAATTGTGTAATCTAACATTAGAGATGCGCTCGAACCAATTTGCGTTGGAAGGAGGCATGTGTAAGATTTCAAAAAAGACGCTTCTAAGCGTTCACTATTTTACCGCTATAAGAAATTAAGATTATAGCAATCATTGGCGGAACCCCGCTTCATTTACTGCGTATGCAGGATTGTCTTATATGCGTGAGGCATTATGTCTAGTTCTATCAAGTTTTATTTCAAACAAAATTCCTTATTAAAATTAATTCAACAAAACACAGACTAGTCAATATTTTATTATTCGCGGTTTGGCGTATCTCTTTTTCTATCATCTAGTATCGGCACATCGATAAAAATTATAATGAAATAAGCTGGATTTTACAAAATATATCACGGAACCTTTTGGTAAATCAAATATCAATGATGTCATATGATGAGAAAACGTGAAAACTGGTGCTTAAAAAACATCAAAATAAAACTACCCCTCTAAGCTGATGGACAGGAAGAATTAATTATGATCCGGAACAGTTAAGTGCCGGTTTTCACTTGAAAAAATTAGTATGATTTTTTCAAGTATTGGGTAATTTAATAATGACGGCTATAAGTTTCTCTGCTATAATAAGGAACATTGGAGGGCGATTGGAGGACATAAGATGAAACATAAAAAAATGCCAAAGAAGTTAGTTCCGGTTTTTATAGCATTTATTTGTATTATATTAATTGCAATAATAATTGGTGTTACTGGATTATTAGGAAAGTATTCCTATTCTAATGAACAAAAGGATTTAAAGGACTATTTTCAAATATATGGAGAAAACCAGTTTGCTATTCTAGTAAAAGATGATATTTTAGAAGAGAAGGGTTTGGTTTTAAATGGCACTTATTATTTGCCGGTTTCTATGGTACAGAATTATTTGAATCATAGGTTTTTTTATGACAAAAATGAACAATTATTATTATATACGACTCCTACAGAGCTGATTCAGGCAAAAATAGGTGAAAATACGTTTACAGTGAATGGACAGCAAAGTACAGAGGATATGGTTGTTTCAATTGTTGAGCAGGACATCCCATATGTAGCGCTTGATTTTGTTAAGAAATTTACCAATTTTAATGTAGATACCTATACTGAAAACGGCCCTGTCAGAATTCAGTTTACGATAGAAAATCGTGAATTAACTGTTGCAAATATTAAAAAGAACACGAGTGTTCGTTTACAGGGTGGAGTGAAAAGCCCGATATTATGCAATGTTTTAAAGAATGATGAGATAATCATACTGGAAAAAATGGAAAAGTGGAGTAAAGTAAAAACAAATGATTCCATTATTGGTTATGTGCAAAATAAATATTTAATCAACGAAGCTAGTAAAGAGGTGACAGTAGAACAGACGGTCGAAATGCCGGAATATACATCACTGAATAAAGAACATAAAATCAATATGGTATGGCATCTTGTGACGAATATGGAAGCAAATAACAAGGTTTATGAAATGCTGGAGCCGACACAGGGATTAAATACCATCACTCCGACATGGTTTGTCCTTTCTGATAATGATGGTAATTTTACCTCATTTGCAGATAAGGGGTATGTCGATGCAATGCATGAAAGAGGACTTGAGGTTTGGGCGATGCTGGATAATTTTACCGGTAAATATAATGACGGAATGGTAGATACAGAAGCAATTCTTTCTTATACAAGTAAGCGAACAAAACTCATCGGAGAATTGATGAACCAAATATTGGCATATGGTATCGATGGTATTAATATTGATTTTGAACAGGTGCCAAGAGAAGCGGGTGAAGCATATATTCAGTTTTTGAGGGAACTTTCAATTGCATGCCGGCAAAACGGAATTGTTTTATCAATCGACAATTATGTACCGACAGAATATACTGCTTATTATAATCGGGCAGAGCAGGGAATTATCGCCGATTATATTATTGTTATGGGATATGATGAACATTATTCTGGATCTGATATTGGTTCTGTTGCTTCGATAAATTTTGTTGAAAAGGGCATTCAAGATACAGTTGCGGTTGTGCCAAGTGAAAAGGTAATTAATGCTTTGCCATTTTATACAGCAATATGGGAATCTACCGGAGAAAATACAAATGTAAAAAAGGTCGGTATGGGAGCTGCTGCAAATTTTATGACTGAGAATGGCGGTTCGGCGACATGGGATGATGTAACTTGTCAGAATTACACGATATTTCAGACCGGTGATATTACGTATCAGATTTGGCTCGAGGATGAGCAATCAGTTGCGACAAAATTAAATGTGATGAAAAATTATAACTTAGGCGGTGTTGCCGGCTGGCGGCTCGGACTGGAAAAGCCGGAAGTATGGAGTTTAATCAGTGCTTACTCGCAGTAATTTATTTTCAAGCGATAAATAAGTATGAAGCGGGCAATTCATTCATAGAATATAAAAAAGTATTTTAGGTTTTATATTATAATATGAAGAAAAGAATCATTTCCTTATTAATGACAATTATTTTAATTGTTTCAATGTACTTCCTTGTAAAGACGGCAGCATCCTATACAATGTCAAAAAGTACAGAAAACAATAAGCCAACAGTGGTAATTGATCCTGGCCACGGTGGCAGTGATCCAGGAAAAGTCGGAATAAATGATGCGCTTGAAAAAGATATTAATTTACAAATATCGCTAAAAGTAAAAAAGTTTTTAGAAGCAAACGATATTAAAGTTGTCATGACAAGAGAGACGGATGAAGGTCTTTACCGGAAAAATGATTCTAATAAAAAAGCTTCTGACATAAAAAAGAGAGTAGAAATTATGGAAAAACCAGGAACCCTGCTTGCAGTCAGCATACATCAAAACAGTTATGGGACTGAGAATGTTTCGGGGGCACAGGTTTTTTACTATACAACTTCCGAGGAAGGAAAGAAAGCTGCTGAAATTATGCAGCAGCAGTTAGTTGAAGGGATTGATCCACAAAACCACAGACAGTCCAAAGCTAATAATACATACTACGTACTAAAAAAATCGACAACACCTGCGATTATTGTAGAATGTGGATTTTTGTCGAATTACGAGGAGGCGTCACTGCTTGTGTCGGATGTTTTTCAAGAGCGGATGGCTTGGGAGATACATATCGGTATTTTAAAATATTTGAATTCACAGTAAGAGATGATTTTATAACAGTTATATTGGAATAGCCGTACCGAAAGAGGATACGGCTATTTTTATGCTGCTTTAGGCTGTTAATTTCATAATGATTCAAATGGATATTATTAAGTATTTAAAAACAAAATAAATTGTGCTATGATGAAACAGAATAAAAAGACTGGTGATTAAAAAATTATGGAAACTAGATGGGTACAGATGAAGGAAGAGAGTCTGGATATGACTGCAATTTTAGCGGGCGGTCATATCATTTCACAAGGCGGTCTTGTTGCATTTCCGACGGAAACTGTTTATGGTTTGGGAGGAGACGCACTAAACCCTGCCTCTTCAAAAAAAATATACGAAGCAAAGGGCAGGCCTTCTGACAACCCTTTAATTGTACATATTGCAAAGATAGAGGATTTAAATATATTGGTAAAAAAGGTGCCGGACAGTGCTAAAAAGCTTGCTGATACTTACTGGCCAGGGCCTTTAACGATTATTTTTGATAAAAGCAGCGCAGTACCTTATGAAACAACAGGCGGACTTGATACAGTTGCAGTGCGGTTTCCCAGCCATCCGGCTGCATTAGCGCTCATTAAGGCAGCGGGAGGGTTTGTTTCTGCGCCGAGTGCGAATACGTCGGGACGGCCAAGTCCTACACATGGAAGCCATGTGTACGAAGATTTAAAGGGCAAAATTGAAATGATTTTGGACACGGGTGAAGTAGGGATTGGTTTGGAATCTACAATAGTTGATGTAACAGTAAATCCGCCAATGATTTTAAGGCCGGGCTTTGTTACAGAGGAAATGCTGAGAGAGACTCTTGGACAGGTTGCAGTCGATATCACAACAAAGGATGTACTGAACCAGGCTCCAAAAGCACCGGGTATGAAATATAAGCATTATGCCCCCGAAGGAGAGCTTACCATTATATGCGGTGAAGCCGGCAGAGTAAAGCAGACGATAAATAGACTGCTGTCAGAGGCAGGAGAAAAAGGACTGCGTACCGGAGTGATTGGTACAGATGAAACAATTGATAATTATCGGGCAGATATTAGAAAGAGTGTTGGAAGCAGGCAGGACGAAGCCTCCATTGCACGAAGCCTGTATCGGATATTAAGAGAGTTTGATGAGGAAAATGTCGATGTAATTTATACGGAATCATTTGAAACAAAAGGAATGGGGCATGCTATAATGAACCGGCTGTTAAAGGCAGCAGGACATAAGCGGATTGAAGTATAAATGAAGATAAAAACGAGGAGGAAAGAAATGATAGCAATTGGCAGTGATCATGGTGGATTTGATTTAAAAGAGGAAATAATTACACATCTAAAAGAAAAGGGAATGGAATATAAAGATTGTGGATGCTATGATAAAAACTCATGTGACTATCCTATCTATGGCCGTGCAGTGGCAGATTCTGTGGCAAAGGGTGAGTGTGAGAAAGGGATTGTAATTTGTACTACCGGTATTGGAATTTCAATTACGGCAAATAAAGTCAAGGGAGTAAGGGCAGCACTTTGTGCCGACAGCCTCTCGGCAAGATTGACGAGAGAGCATAATGATGCAAATGTACTTGCACTCGGGGCAGGGATTGTAGGTAAAAATTTAGCACTTGAAATTGTAGATACTTTTTTTAAGACGGAATTTTCACATGCAGAGCGTCATCAAAAAAGAGTTGATATGATGGAAGCATAAATTAAAAACATATGCAGGAGGCAGCAAGAATGGGAAAAGTAGTGATTATGGAGCATCCACTCATCCAACACAAGATTGGATATATTCGCAGAATTGAAACCGGAACAAAAGATTTTAGACAAACAATCAGTGAAATAGCTTCACTTATTTGTTATGAGGCAACAAGAGAGCTTTCACTATCAGAGGTTGAAGTAGAAACTCCAATCTGTAAGACTATGGTAAAAGTATTAAAGGGTAAGAAAATGGCGATTGTTCCAATTCTTAGAGCCGGACTCGGTATGGTAGATGGTATGTTAAATCTAATTCCGGCTGCAAGAGTTGGCCATATTGGATTATATCGTGATCCCAAAACACTAAAGCCGGTTGAATATTATTGCAAAATTCCGGCAGACTGCGCTGAAAGAGAAGTTTTTGTCGTTGATCCCATGCTCGCAACGGGCGGGTCTTCTGTAGCGGCAATTAATATGCTAAAAGAAAAAGGCTGTGAGAATATACGTTTTTTATGTATTATTGCAGCACCGGAAGGGGTAAGGGCAATGCAGGAAGCTCATCCGGATGTAGATTTGTACATTGGGGCATTAGACGATAGATTAGATGAAAATAGTTACATTGTACCCGGTCTGGGAGATGCGGGTGATCGAATTTTTGGGACAAAATAGGAGGCACTATGAGCGGGAAAAGAAACGATTATATTTCGTGGGATGAATATTTTATGGGCGTATCCAAGTTGTCCGGCATGCGGTCAAAGGATCCCAATACGCAGGTTGGTGCTTGTATTGTAGGAGCAGGCAACCGCATATTATCGATGGGCTATAATGGCTTTCCCAATGGATGTTCCGATGAAACTTTTCCATGGAGCAGAGAAGGGGAAACGCTTCAGACAAAATATCCGTTTGTGACTCACAGTGAGCTTAATGCCATTCTTAATTACAAGGGCGGCAGTCTGGAAGGCAGCAAGTTGTATGTGTCGTTATTTCCTTGTAATGAATGTGCAAAGGCAATTATACAAAGCGGCATAAAAACGGTTGTATATTGTGATAACAAATATGAGGATTCTTCATCGGTGCAGGCGTCAAAAATGATGTTTGACGTGGCAGGTGTAGAATATTATCAATATAAATCGTCTGGCAAAATAGTTACGATTGAATTGTAGAAAAATAAGAATAGTAAGGAAAGCGTGGTGAAATAATGAAAGGAGCAAAAAGGCTTCTTGCGGCGGCACTGCTGTTATGTATTTTAATAGTCAGTGATTTGCCGGCTGCTGAAGTACAGGCATCTTCGACAGCTTCACAATTAGATCAGATCAAGAAAGAGAAAGAAAAAACAAAAGAGAATAAAGAAAAAGCAGAGGGCAATATTGATGGTCTGCGGGAAGAAACTACAGGATTACAACTTTATTTAGGCCAATTAAATTCTGACCTGACAGATGCAGCGAATGAACTTAATAATCTTGAGCAGCTAATTGGTGAAAAAACTAAGGAGATTTCGGATACTAAAAATCAGTTAGAGGAAGCGAAGAGAAAAGAAGTGAAGCAGGCCGAAAATATGCGTATCAGAATAAAATTTATGTATGAACGCAGCAGCAATGCATATTTAGAAATACTTCTTTCAGCCAATAGTTTTGCCTCCTTTTTAAATATTTCAGAATACGTGGAAAAGCTTGCGGAGTATGATAATAACTTACTTAAATCTTATCAGGAATTAAAAGAAACAATTGCAAATAAAGAGAAGCAGTTAAAAGAGGAACAGGATTCTCTTGAGGGTCTTCTGGCACAGGCGCAGGCAAAAAAGGATAAGGTATCGGCTTTAGTTCAGGAAACACATGAAAATGTAGAGGATTACAAAGCTCAGATCAGCGAGGAGGAAAAAAATCTTATTGCTTATGAGCAGGCGCTGGCCGAGCAAGAAAACAGTGAAGCAGTGTTACAAAAAAAATTAGAAGAAGAAAGAGCATTAGCAGCTTTGGCGGCACAGATGACGATGCGGAATCTTTCGGATATTAACTTTAATGCCGGTGATGCCGACATGATGGCGGCAATTATTGAATGTGAAGCCGGAGGAGAGTCTTATACCGGCAAGGTAGCAGTAGGCGCAGTCGTTATGAATCGTGTGAAAAGCGCGGTATTTCCGGATACAATACCAGGTGTTATTTATCAAAGCAGACAATTTTCACCGGTAGGAAGCGGGCGTTTTGCCATAGTTTTGGCAAGAGGTGCGAATCAATCCTGTTATCAGGCGGCGAATGAAGCAATGGCCGGAGCAAGTCCGGTTGGCAACTGCCTTTTTTTCCGAACACCGATTCCGGGATTGACAGGAATTCAAATTGGGGGACATATTTTTTATTAAGAAAATTTAAATAGCAAAATCCCAGTATACTGTTTCATACAATATACTGGGATATTTTATTTCGTGTCAAATTTGTCAATATATGAGGTTAGTTTATCAAGCTTGTCTTCATAAATCATGGACAATAGCTTGTCTAAACTGAGCAGAGCCTGCTTTACCTGTAAAAGGGTAATTCCATTAGAATCCAAAGCATCCACAATCTCAGCGAGATCTACTACTTTTACGAAACCATCCGGATAAACGATAACATCAGCTAGTAAATCAGTAACAATGATAGAATTGTTTGATGGATTTTTTTCGGCAGTAATAATATCACAGTAGTAATAAAGTAAAGAGTGATCAGCTCTGTAAAACTTGCTTATTTTAAAACCTTGTTCAAAGTAATAGCAGGAATAGCCATGAGCAAGATTGGTTTTTGGCTTTAGGGCGTTCCATCGCGTAACAAGAATATCATTTTCATAATAAAGGATTTCATCATCTTTCAATAAAATACACTCATTAGGAATAATACGTTTTCGGTATAGAATCGGATAATTCATAAAGGCTCCTTTCAACAATTGTTACAAATGATAGTATAGCGTTTTAGGGGGAAAGTCAATATATAAATAGTAATAGATAAAAGTAGTAAAGTTTAACTAAAAAAGCAAACAATATACTATTTTACTAGACACAATGACAAAAAATAGGTACAATAGTAAAGATGATAAGTTCATGGAAAAAAGTGACAGAAGTTAAGTTGAGGGAATGCATTTTATGAAATATGGAAAGAGTGTATTTAAAGCCTTAACAGCCATTACCCAGTTTAGCATCCATATGCTTGTCCCGATATGTGGCTGCACTTTTTTGGGGTACTATTTGGATCAATGGCTGGGGACTAATTTTCTTATAATTATTTTGTTTTTTATTGGTGCGGGCGCAGGATTTCGCAATGTTTTTATTATGGCAAAATTAATTTATGAGAAAAAAGAGGGAAAAAAATGATTGAAAAATTGAGGCAGCTAAATGATTTTTTACCAGAACTATTACTTGGTATTTTAGCAAGCGGATTTGTGTTTGAAGTTATTTTTATATGGTTTGTAAAAAATAAAATTTATTTTAGCCTTGGTCTTTTGCTTGGAGTTTTACTGGCAGTTTTCATGGCCTGGCATATGGCATTTTCATTAAATAAAGCTATGGATTATGCAGATGAGAATGCAGCGAAACGGGTTCAGAGACATTATTTAGTTCGTTATCTGATTGTCATTGTTGTATTTGTCTCTGCAGCAGTTAGTAAGTTAGTAAATCCGCTCGCTGTTTTTCTTGGCATTATGACATTGAAAGTAGCGGCTTATATAGAGCCGATTACTAATAAATTTTTTAGGAGGTGAATATATGGGGCAAGCTATAGTGTTATCCGGTGGGATGGACGTGGATATTATGGTTCATGGAATATTTTCCTATGAACTGTTTGGCAATAAGGTCTGGATAACAACTACGCATGTGAGCTTATTGATTGTCTGGCTTGTGATTGCAGGAATTTGCTTAGCAGCCAACCATACTTTTAAGCATGCCAAGCTAGTACCGAAGGGATTTCAGAATATTATTGAATTAATCGTTGAAATGCTCAACAAGATGGTTAAAAGTACTATGGAATCCAATGCAGCAAAATTTGCAAATTATATTGGAACCATTTTTATATTTATTCTGTTTTGTAACATTTCGGGACTATTTGGACTGCGGCCGCCAACAGCTGATTATGGCGTAACGCTTCCGCTTGGCCTTATTACATTTTCAATGATTCACTATAACAAATTTAAGTATCAGAAGCTAAAGGGGGTAATTGCAGGTTTAGGCGATCCCTGGCCGTTTTGGGCTCCGATTAATGTTATTGGGGATGTAGCAGTTCCGGTTTCATTGTCCCTGCGTTTGTTTGCCAATGTACTTTCGGGAACAGTTATGATGGCGCTTATCTATGGGCTTCTGTCTAAAGTTGCGATTGCCTGGCCGGGAGCGTTACATGTATATTTTGATTTATTTTCCGGTTCCATTCAAACGTATGTATTTTGTATGCTTACAATGACTTATGTTAATGACGCAATTGGTGAAAGTGCATAAGAATTATTTATTTTTAATTATAAAGGAGGAAATAAAATGGAATTTAATGAAAACTTTGTATTAGGATGTTCAGCAATTGGTGCTGGTTTGGCAGTTATTGCCGGTATTGGTCCCGGTGTTGGACAGGGTATAGCGGCTGGACATGCAGCAGCAGCAGTAGGAAGGAATCCGGGCGCAAAATCTGATATTACTTCTACGATGCTTCTTGGACAAGCAGTAGCAGAGACAACTGGTTTATATGGTTTGTTAATTGCATTTCTTTTGTTATTCTTAAAACCTTTGACATAAGAGCCTCTGATAACAAATTAATAGAAAGGAGGCTTACCGAATATGACACGTCTGTTTGATTTGGACTTTCAGCTTCTGCATGACTCAGTGCTGACAGCTATTTCGGTGTTTACATTGTTTTTAATTGCATCGAACAAATTATTCAATCCGGTCACAAAGTTTTTGAAAAAACGTGAGGATAGGATAGCAGATGATTTGGAGCATGCGCAAGAAAGTCGTTTACAAGCGGAGGACTTGAAAGCCGATTATGTTGCAAAATTAAAAAACATCAATATGGAAGCAGAAGAAATCCTAAATGATGCACGTAAAAGAGCGCAGACAAATGGTATGAAAATTACGGCAGAAGCAAAAGAAGATGCCATGCGTATTATTGAACGTGCCAAGGCAGAAGCAAATCTGGAAAAACAGAAGGCTGCTGATGAGATGAAAAAAGAAATGGTTTCAATTGCATCCATTATGGCAGGCAAAGTTGTTTCTGCATCAATTGATACAACTGTTCAGGAAGGCCTGATAGAAGATACTTTAAAAGAAATGGGTGAGAGCACATGGCTAAGCTAATTTCAAAGACATATGGAGAAGCTTTATTTGAGCTGGCAGTAGAAGAAAATAAGATTGATATCTTTGCAGAAGAAATTCAAATTGTTTTACAAGTGCTTGAGGAAAATAAAGAATTTCTTGCGTTAATGACCCATCCTAAAATTTTGAAAGAAGAGAAATTGCAGATTATCCAAACTGTATTTGAGAATAAAATTTCAAAAGAACTTAGCGGATTCTTTAGACTCATTCTGGAAAAAGACAGATTTGGAAAAGTTAAAGAAATTATAAACTATTTTCTTGATGAAGTGAAACGCATAAAGGGAATCGGAGTTATCTCTGTAATAACACCAATCCCCCTGACGGATGGTCAAAAAAGAAAAATTGAAGACAGACTGCTTGAAACTACTTCATATAAGACATTAGAAGCAAACTATAGTATTGATGAATGTCTTATTGGCGGTGTTGTAATTCGTATCGGAGACCGCGTTGTCGACAGCAGTATTCGTACAAAGCTGGAAGAGCTGACAAAGCAGCTTATGAAAATCCAGTTGGCATAGTTATGAAGGGGTTAGCATCAGCTAGCTCGATACCGTAGATATGCGGTAAACAAGTTGGCATGTGCTGACTAATTTATAGAAAGGTGCGTAAAGGTCCATGAATTTAAAACCAGAAGAAATAAGTTCAGTGATAAAGGATCAGATTAAGAGATATGCAGGCGAACTGGAAGTATCTGATATAGGTACCGTTATTCAGGTCGCTGACGGTATTGCACGTGTTCATGGCTTACAAAATGCGATGCAGGGTGAACTGTTAGAATTCCCGGGCGAGGTTTATGGTATGGTATTAAACCTTGAGGAGGACAATGTTGGTGCTGTACTTCTCGGTAACCAGAGGAATATTAATGAGGGTGATATCGTAAAAACAACCGGACGTGTAGTTGAAGTACCTGCAGGTAATGCAATGCTTGGACGTGTTGTGAATGCTCTTGGGCAGCCAATTGACGGCAAGGGTCCGATTCAAACGAATATATATCGTAAAATTGAGAGAGTTGCATCAGGTGTCATTACAAGGAAACCTGTTGATACGCCTCTGCAGACGGGAATAAAGGCAATTGACTCGATGGTTCCGATTGGCAGAGGACAGCGTGAATTAATTATCGGTGACAGACAGACAGGTAAAACTGCAATCGTAATCGATACTATCATGAATCAAAAGGGACAGGGCGTTAAGTGTATTTATGTGGCAATCGGCCAGAA
>CAYPIB010000073.1:0-13742 GCA_964410675.1 uncultured Roseburia sp. | reverse complement strand
TTCTCCGCACTTTTTTTCCGGTGAAATGCCGGAAAGTTCAATCATAACCGGAATCAGCTTTGCCGGAAAAAGAGAGCCAATACTATTTTTAAATTGTTTATTATGATTTAGCTCAAACTCACGAATGAGTCTTGCATCTAATTGTTTCTCTGTTAATGCCGGTTTTAAGTCCAAATAAAGTACAATCGGCTCTTTCATATCATCCACATTTGCAAGCTTTTTTGTTAGATAACTGCTTGCACTAATAATAAGGGGGCCGCTTACACCATAATGTGTAAAAAGCATTTCACCAAATTCTTTATATAAAGACTTTTTCCCCTGTTTAATATCAATGGCTATATTTTTTAAAGACAAGCCTTGGAGCTTAGGACACCACTCTTCCTTTACATATAAAGGAACTAGAGCGGGATATAGCGGTGTAATTTCATGCCCGGCCTCCGATGCCATTTTATGTCCATCTCCCGTTGATCCTGTCAAAGGATAAGAAACTCCGCCAGCCGCCAAAAGCACTTTATCTGCATAATGCCTTTTGCCATCTGCCGTAACCACCCCTTTCGCCTGCCCATCTTTGACAAGTATCTCTCCTACATTTGTTTGAAAAAGCACTGTCACATCAAGACGGCGCAGTTCATATTGTAACGCTTTAATAATATCGGAGGAATGATCCGATATCGGAAACACTCGATTCCCCCGTTCAATTTTTAATGGGATACCCAGTTCCTCAAAAAATGTCATAACTGATTGGTTATCAAAAGAATACAAGCTGCTATACATGAATTTTCTATTTGTTATAATATTTGAGAAAACTTCTTCCATATCGCTTGCATTCGTTACATTGCAGCGTCCTTTACCAGTGATAAAAAGTTTCTTTCCTAATTTCTCATTTTTTTCAAATATAACTACTTCATTTCCCATTCTGCCGCAAATAACACCTGCGAGCATTCCCGCAGCCCCACCGCCAATGATAAAAACTTTGCTCATCCTGTCTTTATTCCTTTGCTTCCTCTTTTGTAAGAGGATAATTTAACATCGTATCATCTTCGATAAAATTAATCTCATCATTCAGGTAAACTTGATAATTTCCCCATGCCTGCTCTAAATCCTCCAGATTTTTCTTAACCTCCTGCGGTCTCTTTAAACACATGGCTACTACAAGCGCATTAATGACGCTAAGCGGAGCAACTAAAGAATCTACAATCGAGACCATATCACTTCTTGCCAATAAATTGCAGGAAGAGTACATATTCATAGGAGAATGAACGGAATCTGTAATTGCAATCACCTTGGCATTTCTGTCTCTGGCAAATTCCATTGCTTTTAATGTACGCATAGAATATCTTGGAAAGCTAATACCGATAACAACATCTTCTGTTGTTACCCGAATCATCTGTTCAAACGTTTCACTTACCGATGTTGTTCTTACGAGAATGACATCTCCTCTAATCATAGTCAGATAAAAACTCAAAAAATCAGCCAATGGTTCACAGCTTCTAATTCCTACAATATACACATGCCTGGCATTTAAAATTGTATCAACTGCCATTTCAAATGCTGTTGGATCTAAATTTTCAATGGTATCTGCAATTTTATTAATATCAGAATTAAGTACTGACGTCAGTATTTCAGACTGTGTACTTTTTCCGTATTTTACATCTATCTTCTGAACAGAGCTTAGTTTGTTTTTAACCCATTCCTCCAGTGCCTTCTGAAACTCCGGATACCCGTCATATCCAAGTCCCGAAGCAAATCGTACAACAGTGGATTCACTGATTCCTAATGTCATACCCATTTTAGCCGCTGTCATAAAAACTGCCTGTTCATAATGATCGGTTATATAAGTCGCAATCGCTTTGTGGCTTTTGCTCATTTTAACAAATTTTTCATTAATTCTTGTAATAACATCATCTTGACTGCCCATTTATTCCTCCTGCTGTCTATAATATATATGCCTGATATGATTCTTTTAACAGCCTTAATGTTTCTTGCTCATCCAAATCAAAATCCCCAGTAAGTGTCATGCAGGCAGCGCCATGAATAAAAATCCACATTTTCATAAATAACTCTCCCGGATTTATTGCACCCTCCGACTTTGCTTTATTAATCTCCCTTACAACTGCTCCATGTTCTCCATTTAACAGTTCATAAAAGCTTCGTCCGTCTCTATTCTCCGATAGAAACAGCTCATAAAACAGCTTAGGCTCCTGATTGGCAAACTGAATATAAGCAAGCCCTAAATTTATAAACGGCATTTGTTCTCTTTTCTGAAACTCTTTATAATAGGTAGAAAAAAAGCGGACAATCTGTTCATACACATCAGCAAAAAGTTCATCCATTGTTTTATAAATACGGAAAATAGGCTGAGTCGAACATCCAAGCTTCGCTGCAAGCTTTCTAGCAGTGAGCATCTCTCTTCCCTCTTCTCTCACAATCATAAATGCAGTACTCACCATTTCAGTCTGCGTTACCATTTGCTTTCTTCCCACAGTATTCGTCCTTTCTTTCTCATCCGCCAGTATTTGTTACTACAAAATAACATATGTTATCACACATATGCTATTCTAGTATAAATCAAGTGTTATGTCAATTTATATAAACTGCTGCTATTGGTTAATCCTTTTTTATGCTTCAACACATGCCATTAAGTTTTCATATATATCGGGAAATTCTTTTTTCATTCGAATCGGTACCATTTTTTTATTTACAAAACAATGCTCACTTTCTCCGGCTGCATGTAAAATTTCATTCTCTTTTCCAACCACTTCATATGTTACTCTGAACTTAATTCCATTAAAATAAGTTATTTTTAAGTGTATCTGCACAGTCTCGCCAAATTTCACTGCCATTTTATATTTGCAGCTCATAGAAAGCACCGGATTTAATATCCCCTTTTCTTCCATTGTCTCATATGGAAGTCCAATTTGCTCTAAGTAATCAATTCGTGCTTCTTCAAACCATCGAATATAATTAGAGTGATGTACGATTGCCATCTGGTCTGTTTCATAGTAATGTACTTTTCTTTCAAATGGTTTTATCAATATTAACTCTCTCCTTAAAATAATAATTCATACTAAAACAAATCGCTGAAACCAGAACTTAGGTTTCAGCGATGATTGCATTATACCGGATATGCTCCATTTGTAACATCAGCTTGAGATAAATCTACTTTTTCCTGCTGTGCCTTACGATATTTGAAAAAATCAATTGCAACCTGAGGGAACAATGCATAAGAGAGAACATCTTCATCCTGCTGCTTCCATTCCTTCATTTCATTTTCTATCTTATCAAGCTCATTCTCAATTAAATCAGCCGGACGGCAAGTTATAACTTCACTATCACCAATAACCTTTTTCTGTACTTCTGCATTAAACGGCTTTACTGTCTGACCATATTTACCGCTTAGTAAATCTTTTGTCTGATCTGTTGCCATCTTATATCTTTCGCCCATCAGAACGTTAAGCACGGCCTGTGTACCTACAATCTGTGAAGATGGAGTAACAAGCGGCGGCTCACCAAAGTCTTTTCGTACTCTTGGAATTTCCTGAAGCACCTCATTATATTTATCTTCTGCATTCTGCTCTTTTAGCTGAGAAACCATA
Source organism: uncultured Roseburia sp. (assembly GCA_964410675.1). Lineage (GTDB taxonomy): Bacteria > Bacillota > Clostridia > Lachnospirales > Lachnospiraceae > RGIG3040. The sequence continues at coordinate 10,146 of CAYPIB010000073.1, read as the reverse complement.
TTCGATAACATTCCGCCCGGTACTTGATACAACAAAGTCTTAATATCAACACCAAGAACCTTGGGATCCAAAAGACCCGTTTTTAAGCACTCTTCTCTATATGGTCTGAAATAATCAGCAATTTCAGCAAGAAGTCCCTGATCTAAACCGGTGTCAAATGGTGTATTCTTAAAAGTTTCTACCATAACTTCTGTCGCCGGCTGTGAGGTACCCATTGCCAGCGGACTCATTGCGCAGTCAAGAATATCAGCTCCTGCTTCGATTGATTTTAAATATGTCATCGCTGCAACACCGGATGTATAATGCGTATGCATCTGAATCGGAATTTTACATCCCTCTCTTAATGCAGTTACAAGCTCTGTTGCCTGATATGGAACAAGAAGACCGGCCATATCTTTAATACATAAAGAATCAGCTCCCATATCTTCTACTTTTTTAGCCATATCCTTCCAATATTCAAGTGTATATGCATCGCCTAATGTATAAGAAAGGGCAATCTGTGCATGTCCGCCTTCTTTTTTTGTTGCTTTTACTGCTGTGTCCAAATTGCGGATATCGTTTAAGCAGTCAAAGATACGTATAATATCAATACCGTTTGCAATTGATTTTTGTACAAAATACTCTACTACATCATCCGCATAATGACGATATCCTAAAATATTCTGGCCTCTGAATAACATTTGCAATTTAGTGTTTTTACATTGGTCTTTAATCTTGCGAAGTCTTTCCCATGGATCTTCTTTCAAAAAGCGTAAAGAAGCATCAAAGGTAGCACCACCCCAGCACTCGATTGAATGATAACCAACTTGATCCATCTTCTCTAAAATTGGAAGCATAAACTCTGTTGGCATTCTAGTCGCAATTAAGGACTGGTGTGCATCACGTAATATCGTTTCCGTAATTTTAACCGGTTTTTGTTCTGCCATTTTATTTCCTCCTAAAATTTATTTGAATATCTGAATTTTCTTTTATACTACTCCAAATATAGCCATAAACGTACCTGCTACTACAGCAGTACCAATCACACCGGCTACGTTTGGTCCCATTGCATGCATTAATAAGAAGTTCGTCGGATCGGATTCCGCACCAACCTTTTGCGATACTCTTGCTGCCATTGGTACAGCTGATACACCTGCGGAACCAATAAGCGGGTTTACCTTGCCGCCTGAAACAACGCACATAATTTTGCCAAATACTACACCGGCAGCCGTACCAAATATAAATGCAAACAAACCAAGTACAACTATTTTAATGGTAGCTATATTTAGAAATGCTTCTGCACTTGTCGTTGCTCCAACCGATGTTCCAAGCAAAATAACTACTATATACATAAGTGCATTGGATGCTGTATCTGTAAGCTGTCTCACAACACCTGATTCTCTGAATAAGTTACCAAGCATTAACATACCAACAAGCGGTGCTGTTGTCGGAAGTATCATACACACGACAATCGTAATAACGATTGGAAAAAGAATTCTTTCTAACTTGGAAACGGGACGAAGCTGTTCCATTTTGATTTTTCTTTCTTTTTCGGTTGTTAATAATCTCATAACCGGCGGTTGAATAATCGGTACTAATGACATGTAGGAATATGCCGCTACCGCAATTGGTCCTAGCAGTGCTGTCTGTCCTAACTTACCGGCAAGGAAAATAGATGTCGGTCCATCTGCACCACCGATAATCGCAATCGCCGCCGCCGCTTTGTCATTAAATCCAAGAAAAATCGCTCCGAAATATGCTGTAAAAATACCAAACTGCGCTGCTGCTCCAAGCAAAAAGCTTTTGGGATTGGCAATAAGAGGACCAAAGTCAGTCATTGCACCGACTCCCATGAAAATAAGAGATGGCAGTATTGCCCATTCATCTAACAAATAAAAGTAATATAATAATCCGCCTGCCTCACCATTCGGTCCGGGGTGAGCCATAATATCCGGATAAATATTTACAAGTAACATACCAAATGCAATCGGCAATAATAAAAGCGGTTCAAATCCACGCCTGATTGCCAGGTAGAGAAATACACAAGCTACTGCAATCATAACATAATTTCCAATTGTTAAATTGAAAAATGCTGTCTGATGCACTAGATTGTTCAATGTAGTTGAAATGTATTCCATTTCACTGACCTCCTATGATTTAATTAGGAATGTTCTCCCTAGTTTAATGTAGCAAGTAACGCACCGGCTTCAACCGGATCACCAACTGCTACATCTATGCTGGCAACTGTTCCATCTTCAGGAGCAACGACTGGAATTTCCATTTTCATCGCTTCTATCGTAACTACAGAATCGCCTTTTTTTACTGCCTGTCCAACGGATGCATCAATTTTAAATACTTTACCCGCTGCACCGGCTTCTACTTTAATTCCGCCTGCTGTACCTGCTGCTATTGGCGCTGGTGCTGGTGCTGCCGGTGCTGCCTTTGGTGCCGCAACCGGAGCTGCTGCAACCGGTGCCGGAGCTGCCGCAATCGGAGCTGCTGCTGGTGCCGCCGGCGCTCCTGCTGTTCTGCCTTCTTCTACTACTACATCATATACGTTGCCGTTAACGGTAATTGTATAATTTTTCATGTCAATAATCCTCCTATATTAGGCTTTCTGCCATTTGTTTGTACTTGATCTTCTAATACTTCTAACAATAAACCCATCGGTAGACGTACGGCCTTCACTTGCCGCAATGGCTGCTGCAATAACCGCAACAAGCTCCGTATCATCAACGAGTTCTTCCTTTTCGATAATCTGAGCAACTGCTTTATCCATTGCTTGATTCAAATCTTCATTGCTGTTTTGTTTCGGCTTTTTATCAACTTTAGCCAAAAGCGAAAAACCATTAATGAGAAAGATAATTAAAATTAAAACAACAAATACCGTCCCCATTCCGAGCAAAGTATTTAAACCGGCATTTTTCATTCTTTCACTCATTGGCTGAATTTTTTCAACACTGATACCGGAAAAATACAGATTTTCATCTAACACAATTGACATTTTTCCTTCACCACTTTCACAGGCAAATGTCACGATAATTTCAACTTGGTCTTTTCCTATTGTTACTTTGTGATCTGTTATTTCTTGAAATGCACCAATTTCTTCAATTGTACTTTTCCATTGTGTAAACATCGTTGCTACAATCTGATCACCGGAAGTATATTGCTCTTCCATGCCGCTTTGTACAATTTCATTTACCTGTGCGATCAAATCATCTGCATATGTAATCGCTTGCTCTTCTGTTATTTGTATGCCTGCATCCTCACTGACTGCACTGGCTTGTACTGTCATGCCAAAAAGTGAAATGGTCATACCTAATACTAGCAATAATTTCTTCATATTGAGTATCATCCTTTCTAGACTGTTCCGTGTTTCTTAGCCGGACGGTCGTCTCTTTTTGTGAACAGCATCTCAAATGCACCAATCAAATACTTTCTTGTATCTGCCGGTTCTACAATTTGGTCAACATATCCTCTCTTAGCAGCACCTTTGGCACTTGTCTGTAATGCTGCATATTCTTTTGTTTTTTCATTAATAACTTCTGCACCTTTACCCTGATACATAATCTCAGCTGCATTTTTAGCATTCATCGTACCAATTTCTGCATTTGGCCATGCCATTGTAATATCAGCACCAATTGCTTTTGAATTCATAGCAACATATGCACTTCCATAAGCTTTTCCTAAAATAAGGTTTACTTTTGGTACAGTTGCATTAGCAAAAGCGTATGTCAGCTTAGCAGCTGCTTGTGCAATTCCTTTTTCCGAACCAATGGTAGCTTCAAATCCCTTTACATTAGTTAAAGATAAAACTGGTATGTTAAACGCATCGCAGAACTGAATGAAGTCAGCTGCCTTGTAGCACCCTTTGATAGAGAGGGTTTCTTCGAATTTGTCTGCTGCTTTCCCCTCTTCGTTATAAACTTCACTGCGGTTGGCTACAGCGCCTATCGTCATACCGTTTAGCTGAAGAAATCCTGTTACCATATCTTTTGCGTAATCTGCCTTGATTTCAAAGAAATCCCCATTGTCGGCAACTTGAGACAATGCAAGCGCAGTGTCGGTAACACATCCCGCAATGTCTGCACATAGGCGGTTTAAATCATCAGTACATTCTATGTAAAGCAAATCATCTTCATTATTAGCCGGAAGCATGGAAATCAATTTTCTGATTTTGTTTAAAATATCCGCTTCATCACTAACTACATCTACGACACCACTTTCGCTGCTTTGGAATGCTGCACTTGCGGTATCACATTTATCTGTATAATTACCATCTAATGTATTTGGTGCATTTACAAATAGCTTTGCATTTTTACTTTCCATAAAAGTAAAATCTGTAAGAGTCGGTACAATAGCAAGCCCGCCTCCACATGTGCCAAATAAAGCAGTGATTTGAGGAATAATACCAGATGCTAATGTCTGCTTCATGTAAATTTCACCGAAAGCATGTAAAGCATCGGTTGCTTCCTGTAATCTAAGACCGGCAGAATCAATCAAGCCAATAACAGGTGCACCTGTCTTTAGCGCCAAGTCATAGAGGTTTGTAATTTTCCTTGCATGCATCTCACCAACTGTACCGTTTAACACGGAAGCATCTTGGCTGTAGACATACACAAGACTGCCATTAATTACTCCATAACCGGTAATAACGCCATCAGAAGGAGTTTCTGTTTGTTTCAAGTCAAAATCCGTTGCTCTTGCTGTTATTCCTGCACCAATTTCGACGAAACTGTTGTCATCGAGCAAAGCTGCAATTCTTTGACTCGCTTGTGAAGAATTACTCATTTTTGGGACCTCCATTTTATATAAATTTTAAAAAGTAACGATATTTACTTATCTGTTTCATAGAACTTATTAGAAGATAAGCACAATAAGCAGTATATCATAATTTCATGACATCGACTAGACATTATTTACATTTATTCATGAATTTTACGTGAACTTTTTTATACTTTGTATAATAAAAACTTTGTCATAATTTGCTTGACACAATATTGAATATTAAACTCTATAACAGAATTTTTTGTTAAAATAGGCAGTTTTTTATACATATTACCATTTACATAATATTGCTCCTCACCAATCTGCGTCCCTTTCAAAACTGGAGCATTCACAGTCTTTTTCATAACCACTTTTTTTTCGACCATATCAAAATCAGATAGCAGCAGTGTAATATCTTCCTTTTGTGTTTCGACTTGGACACTTGTATCAACACCGTTTTGAACCACAATATCTTTATAGAAATCTGCTTCAAAAATATTTTTTTCTTCATAGGATGACAGCCCAAACTCCATTAACTTCGTTGTGTCCGTCCACTTCCAGTTTTTATTAGGCGGCCAGCCGGAAGCAAGCACAACCGAAATAAAAGTTTTTCCCTCCTTTGTCAATGCACCGACAAAGCAATATCCCGCTCCATTGGTAAAACCTGTTTTAATGCCGATTGCTCCATCCATAAGGTCTAAAAAACGATCGGTATTATTTAGCTGAATATTTCTTTTTCCCTTACTGTCTGAAAAGCTATAGTTTTTTGTATTTACTATTTTTACAAATTCCTCATTTTTTATTGCATACGCAGCTATAACTGCCAAATCTCTTGCTGTTGTAGAATGCTGTTTTCCCTTTTCACTTGCATCCAGGCCATTCGGAGTAATAAAATATGTATTTTTACAGCCAAGACTTTTTGCTTTTTCATTCATCTTGGCCGCAAATTCCTCTACCGTACCTCCTAAATGTTCTGCTATTGCTACAGCCGTATCATTATGTGATTCCAGCATTAAAGAATATAGAAGGTCCTCTAATCGGTAACTCTCACCCTTTCGCATACCCATCCTTACTTTCGGCATTCCCGATGCATATCCCGACACGGTAACCATATCCTGTAATTTTCCCGATTCAATAGCAAGCATGCACGTCATAATTTTAGTCGTAGATGCCATGGGCATAACTTTAGTTCCATTTTCCTCATAAAGCACTCTATTATTTGATGCATCCAAAAGAAGTGCTGAACGCGCATATAAAGGAATATCCGCTTCCTCCTTAGCAAGGGTTTCACAACTAAAAGTCGTGAATAATACTAAAACATAAGCGATTAATAATAATTTTTTCAATACAATTTGCAACTCACTCTATGACAGTTTGCTCTAATTATATGTAAAAAACAGCCGGAATATACTCCGGCTGCATTGCTTACATTTCTTTTAGATATCAAATTTAAGTTGTATTTCCTGTTCTGCTTCTTCTTTAAATTCTTCTATTCTTTCTGGATTTAGTTCCGGCAGCTCCTCCAGATTTTTAACGCCAAAGCTGCGCAAAAATTGTTCTGTCGTTCCAAATAACAGCGGCCTTCCCGGAGCATCCAGCCTGCCTACTTCATGAACTAAATCATACTCTACCAATTTATTAATCGCATGATCACAGCTTACACCACGTATCTTTTCAATTTCTATTCTCGTTACCGGTTGTTTATAGGCAACAATTGAAAGAGTTTCCAGCACTGTTTCGGTTAATACAAATTTCTTAGGCGCCTTTGCGATTTTAATAAGATACTCATACATTTCAGGTTTTGTACACATTTGATAGGAGTCTTCGAGCGCCATTAATGTAATGCCGCCTTCTCTCTTCTCATATTCTTCTTTTAACTCTTCCAGTAGCTTTCTTGTTGTTTTTTTGTCCGCTTCAATTACGCCTGCCAACTGATGTATTTCAACAGAACCGCCCATTGTAAACAAAATCGCTTCTAAAACTGCCTTTTTACTTTCCACATTGATTCCATCCTTTATGCTGCATCATTGCTTACAGATATCATAATATCATCAAAGATTTGTTCCTGCTCGATGTTTATCTTGCCAATTTTCATCAGCTCTAAAATAACAAGAAAGGTAACTATCATTTCCATTTTACTTACTTGTCCTTCAAAAAGCTTTTCAAAACTGCATCTTTGGTGTAAACGTACAAACTCCTCAACATACACCATTTTAGCATCCATATCTACTTCATCTTTTTCAATTTTTCCAAACGTACTGCGAATCGGATCAATCCGATCAGACTGCTTGCGGACAATCGTTTTGAATATCGCCTGAAGCTTTGATAAATCCATCTCCCCGATTAGCTGTTCGTAATTAATCGGCTGCTTATAATCTGCAACCTCCTTTGGTAAAGTAGCCTCTTTAAATAAGACTCTTTGTGCATCTACCTGTTTATCCTTTAACTCAAAAGACATAAACTTGAACATTTTGTACTCTAAAAGCTTTTGAACAAGCTCCGCTCTTGGATCTTCCTCTTCGCCTTCCTCATTAATTTCTTTTGGAAGAAGCATTTTACATTTTATATCGATTAAAGTAGCCGCCATAACAAGAAATTCGCTCATAATATTCATGTCTTCCCGATCCATTTGCTTAATATAAGCAAGGTATTGTTCAGTAATCTCTACAATCGGAATATCATAAATATCTACTTTATTTTTTTCAATTAAATGAAGGAGCAAATCAAGCGGTCCTTCAAATGCCTGCAGCTTAACTTTTATTGCCATATGTTAATCCTTATCAATTTAAATTCCTATTAATTGTATTATGGTGCTTGTGGTTTGCCGACTGAGTCAGTCAACACATCCTTGTCCACCGAATATTATCATATACTAAATCTATGGCTTTTTCAAGTATATTTACAAAAACAACACTATATTTTGTATGTCCTGCTTAACCTTTCTGAATCGTAACCTCAATTAATTCCCCTGGATTCCATAATCGAATTGGTAATGTATGGGTTCCAAGACCTCGGCTTACTATCATAACCGAAGAACTTTTATATTTATTTTTTTGATAAAAAATGCCGCCATCGTATTTAGGAAATAACCTAAGCGCCGGTGAAAGGACTCCTCCTAATAAAGGAATTTTGCATATTCCGCCATGAACATGTCCGGATAACACTAAATCAGCACCATATTTCGCATAGTGCTTAAAGTAATCCGGATTATGCGCAATTAATATTTCATAGGCGCTTTCATCACAAGCGCCAAGCATACTCTCTAAATAATCATCCGGCATTTTAAATGTCATAAAACGCTTATAGTACTCCGGATCCACTTCAAGCCCCTTAACTACAATATTTTGACTCGCTAATACAATTTTTTCATTGATCAGTCTTTTGATTCCTATTCCGGAAAGCGATGTTTCATAATCGCTTCCCATACTCCCATATTTTTCAGGATACAGGAGTAAACGCTGCTCATGATTTCCATTTCCATAAAAAACAGGATACCTTTGAATCAATTGCTCTAATAAATCTAGTGCTTCCTTAAAGTCTTTTCCCGGCTTCGATGTCAGCATGTCGCCGGCAATAAAAACAGCTTCTGGATTTATCTCTTCAATCTTTTTCATGAGTTTCCTGTTATTTTGGCCATAAGTTTTATTGTGTAAATCAGATAGGAAAACAAAACGGAACTCTTTCTCTATTTTCGTACTTTTAATATTATAGCGTCTGATTATAAAACGGTTCGTATCAAAAATAATACAAACGATACAGAATACTATAAAAGCTGCTAATATAAGCAAGATATATTCCATATTTTACATTTCCTTATTATTTAACACCAATCTGGTGATATTCTATTTCTAACTTTCTCATATTATTTTTATCATATTGATTTCTGCCGTCAAATATAATTGGATTTTTTAACAGCTTCTTCATTTCTGCCATATCCGGCTGCCTGAATTCCTTCCATTCGGTTACTAAAATAAGGGCATCTGCATCCTTTAATGCCTCATACTTACTGTCCGCATAGGAAACCTTATCATTATCCTTTAAATAAAACTCCTTTGCTTCCGTCATTGCTTTTGGGTCATATGCCACGATACGGGCTCCTCTTTTCGTCAATTCCTTTACTACCATAATTGCCGCAGACTCACGCATATCATCTGTGTCCGGTTTAAATGACAATCCCCAAAGTGCAAAAGTCTTTCCTGACAAGTCCTCTCCGAATCTCTTCACTACCTTCGCCGGTATCACAAGCTTCTGACGCTTATTTACTGCTTCCACAGCCTCCAGCATTTGAGGTTCATAGCCAATCTGCTGACTTGTCTTGATTAAAGCCTGTACATCCTTGGGAAAACAACTGCCGCCATAGCCGCATCCTGCATAAATAAAAGAATACCCGATTCTCTGATCACTGCCGATTCCTCTTCTGACTTTATTGACATCTGCTCCTACCTTTTCACAAATGTTACTAATTTCATTCATAAAGCTGATTTTTGTAGCAAGCATTGCATTCGCTGTATACTTTGTCATTTCTGCACTTGCGATATCCATAATAATAAAGTTTTCTGTATTTCTTACATATGGTGTATATAATTGCTTCATAATTTCTACTGCATTTTCATTATCTGCACCAATAACAATACGATCGGGACGCATACAGTCTGCAACCGCTGTACCCTCCTTTAAAAACTCCGGATTAGAAATCACATCAAAAGTAAGACTGCTTTCTCTTTTATCAAGCTCATTCTGAATACATTCTCTTACCTTTTCCGCAGTCCCCACCGGCACTGTTGATTTGTCAACAACATACATATGATGCTTCATTCCCTGGCCAATGCTCTTTGCTACATCCAGCACATAATGCAAATCAGCACTTCCATCTTCTCCCATCGGCGTACCTACTGCGATAAAACATACATCTGCCTTATCCAGTGCCTCATTAATATTAGTTGTAAAGCGTAAATGACCAAGCTTATAATTATTTAAAACCATGCCCTCTAAGCCCGGTTCATAAATGGGGATAATACCCTGTTTTAATCGTTCAACTTTAGCTGCATCTACATCCACGCACCATACATCATTACCCATATCCGAAAAACAGGTTCCTGTTACCAGTCCTACATATCCTGTTCCAATTACTGCTATTTTCAAATTATTATTCTCCTGCTATTAAAATATTTTATTTCTTCATTAACAACGATTTTCCCGTCATTTCTTTTGGCTGTTCTTTTCCCATAATCTCTATGAGCGTTGGAATTATATCCGCCAGACAGCCACCCTCTTTTAACGTGTAAGCCTCATCATAATTTACAAGAATAAATGGCACTGCATTTGTTGTATGAGCTGTAAATGGTTCTTTTGAATCATAGTCTACTAACTGCTCGGCATTGCCATGATCCGCACAAATAA
>CAYPIB010000072.1:6635-14654 GCA_964410675.1 uncultured Roseburia sp. | reverse complement strand
TAAACTTATTAAAATAACAAGAAAAAAACTGATAATTGTTTCTACTAAAGTAACACCAATATGTTTAAATATTACATAATCTTTCGTCATATCATAAAAACATGTTACAAGCCGGCTTGGCGAACTAAAGAAAAAAACATCAATATAACCAAGTCTGCCGCCTAGTTCCCATATAATTAAAAAAAGTGCCAGAATAAAAAACCTGGCAAAACGGACTTTTTGCTTGTGAATTTTAATTTGATGTAAATATAATTTTTGACTTTCACTCATACATTTAACTCCTTCCACAACAGATCAAAATACATCGGAAACTCTTTTGCTTTACGTGAGGAGAGAGGAACGGAGGGATCTTTTGTCAGATATATTTCAACAATTTTTTGTACCTTAGCCGGTCTTTTACTAAGAACAAGAACACGATCCGCTAAGCTGATTGCTTCCGATAAATCATGTGTAACTAAAATAGCAGTTTTGCCTTCGCTTTTAATAATTTGTGCAATATCATCCGAAACCGAAAGTCTTGTTTGATAATCTAGTGCACTAAAGGGTTCATCTAAAAGCAGGATTTCAGGGTCAAGTGCAAGCGTACGCACTAAGGCAGCGCGCTGCCGCATCCCGCCGGACAGCTGGCTGGGCTTGTGATTTTTAAACTGCTCAAGACCATATTTTGTTAAATAAGATGAGATTTTTTCTTTCCTTTCCTTTGTCAGATTTCGCTTCATTTCCGGACCCAGCGTGACATTTTCCCAGATTGTGCGCCACTCAAAAAGATGATCCTTTTGAAGCATGTATCCCATTTTAGGGTTAAGCTTTCCGGTTGGACTATGAAGAAATATCGTTCCGCCTTCCGGTGTCAGCATACCTGCAATAATAGAGAGAAGTGTAGATTTGCCGCAGCCGCTTGGTCCGACAATTGCAAGAAACTCTCCGGGTTTTACTTGGAAGGATATATTATCAATTGCAGTAATTTCTCCTTCAGGCGTATGATAGGAGTAATTGATACCAGTTAATTTCAAGATTGCATCCATTAAAAATACTTCCTTTTTTCTATTAAAATATGCAAAAATGCGCAAAAAGTGAGAGTAATTCCTTGTCAATCACCATCATTTATGATAATATCAAATTTAGATTTAATTAAAATGGAGGGACTAGGATGGCTCAGTTATGGGGAGGACGCTTTACAAAGGATACCGACAAGCTTGTGTATCAATTTAATGCGTCTATTTCTTTTGATAAAAGATTTTACAGACAGGATATTGAAGGCAGTATTGCCCATGTTGTAATGTTAGAAAAGCAAGGAATTTTAACCGAGGATGAAAAAAATGCCATTGTCAAGGGACTCACCGGAATACGTGATGATGTGGAAAACGGCAAGCTTTTCATTACAGACGAATACGAGGATATTCATAGCTTTGTTGAGGCTAATTTAATTGACCGTATCGGTGATGCCGGCAAGAAGCTCCATACCGGAAGAAGCCGTAATGATCAAGTGGCACTTGATATGAAGTTATATACGAGACTTGAAGTATTGCAAATTGATTTGCTGTTAAAGGATTTACTTGTTGTATTAGAAGACATTATCGAGTCTCATTTAGATACCTACATGCCTGGATTTACGCATTTGCAAAAAGCTCAGCCGATTACACTTTCCCACCATATTGGTGCTTATTTTGAAATGTTCAAAAGAGACCGGCTTAGAATGAAAGATATTTACTATCGAATGAATTATTGTCCGCTTGGAAGCGGGGCACTTGCAGGAACGACTTATCCGCTGGACCGTAATTATACGGCGTCATTATTAGGATTTGAAGGCCCTACTTTAAACAGTATGGATTCCGTTTCGGACAGAGATTATTTAATTGAGTTTCTAAGCGCATTAGCTACTGTTCAGATGCACTTAAGCCGTTTCTCAGAGGAAATCATTATATGGAATTCAAATGAATATGGTTTTGTCGAAATTGATGATGCTTATTCTACCGGAAGCAGTATTATGCCGCAAAAGAAAAACCCCGATATCGCAGAGCTTGTCAGAGGTAAAACCGGACGCGTATATGGTGCTTTAACCGCAATCTTAACGACCATGAAGGGACTGCCTTTAGCCTATAACAAAGATATGCAGGAGGATAAGGAGCTTTCGTTTGATGCTTTTGATACAGTCAAAGGGTGTCTTGTACTGTTCACCGGCATGATGAAAACAATGAACTTCAAAAAAGAGGTCATGGAAAAAAGTGCCATGATGGGCTTTACCAATGCAACGGATGCGGCTGATTATTTAGTAAAGCATGGGGTGCCTTTTCGAGATGCTCATAGTATTATCGGAAGATTGGTACTTACTTGCATAGAGAAAAACAAAGCCATTGATGAACTTAGCATGGAAGAGTTTAAGGAAATCAGCGATGTGTTCGAACCGGACATTTATGATGCCATTAGTCTCGAAACCTGTGTCAAGAAAAGACTGACACTTGGAGCACCGGGCATAGAAGCAATGAAGGAAGTAATTGAGCGGAATAAGAAGTACCTTGCGGATGAATGGCAAAATGATATTACCGAGGATTAAAAAATATTGACAGCGGGGCTGTTTATATGTATAAATTATGTATTAAAATATAGGAGGAGATAAAATTTATGAATGATAAGTTAAAAGTAGGAATTTTAGGCGGCACCGGCATGGTAGGACAGAGATTTATTTCTCTTTTGGAAAATCACCCATGGTTTGAAGTAACAACCATCGCAGCAAGCCCGCGTTCTGCTGGAAAATCATATGAAGAAGCAGTAGGAGGACGTTGGAAAATGACAACTCCGATGCCGGCGGCGGTAAAAAATATTAATGTAATGAATGTAAATGAAGTGGAAAAGGTAGCTTCTCTGGTAGATTTTGTATTTTCAGCCGTTGATATGAGCAAAGAAGAAATCAAAGCAATCGAGGATGCTTACGCAAAAACAGAAACACCGGTTGTATCAAATAATTCGGCTCACCGCTGGACAAACGATGTACCTATGATTATTCCGGAAGTAAACCCGGAGCATGCCGAGGTTATTGAAGCACAGAAAAAGCGTCTTGGTACAGCAAGAGGCTTTGTAGCGGTAAAACCAAATTGTTCGATTCAAAGTTATGCACCGGTATTATATGCATGGCGTGAATTTGAACCATATGAAGTAATAGCATCTACTTATCAGGCAATTTCCGGAGCCGGAAAGACATTTAAAGATTGGCCGGAAATGGTAGAAAATATTATTCCATATATTGGCGGCGAAGAAGAAAAGAGTGAAATGGAACCGCTGAAAATATATGGAAAAGTTGAAAACGGAGAAATTACTACTGCAAAAGAACCTAAAATTTCCTGTCAGTGTATTCGTGTGCCGGTTTTAAATGGCCACACCGCTGCAGTTTTTGTAAAGTTCAGAAAAGCTCCGACAAAGGAGCAGCTGATTGAAAAGCTTAATACGTTTAAGGGTGTACCGCAAGAATTAAATCTTCCAAGTGCGCCAAAGCAGTTTATCCGTTATATGGAAGAGGATAACAGACCACAGGTGACATTGGATGTGGATTATGAAAATGGAATGGGTGTTACAATCGGACGTATTCGTGAAGATTCTATTTATGATTTTAAGTTTGTTGGTCTTTCCCATAATACGGTTCGTGGTGCAGCGGGCGGTGCAGTTCTCTGTGCTGAATTATTAAAAGCAAAAGGATATATTACAAAAAAATAATTTTGATAATATAAAGGTTGGCTGAGTATGAAAGAGTTACATTATCAACTAGATCTGCTTACGGCAATGAATGAAAAATTATCAGGCAATGAGAGGATATACCGTATGATTTGCGGTATGTCTTCCAACGCTTTTATTTATTATAATTTTGCAGAAAATCGAATAGAGGTTTTAGGATGTCTTGAGAAATTTTTCCCTTTCCCGCTTCATTCACAGATGGATTTAGAAAATATACTTTCCTGTGTGATGGATGAATTTATTCCGGCACTGAGGGAAACGTTAATGGCTGAAAGAAAAGGGGTTGTAACGAGCATACAGGATTGCTGCCTTCAGGATGAAAAAACATGGCTGCAATTTGAAGTAACTGTTTCTTATGATGACTTTAAACAGCCAATTGAAAAAATTATTAGAATTAAAAATATAACGAAATATCGGAAACAAAATGAAGAATTGCAATATATGGCATATTACGATTTGCTGACCGGACTTTACAATCGCAATTATTTTGTCAGAGTATTAGTGGAATGGATGCGCAGAGCAGAAGCAGAACAAGCGGATATTGCAGTATTGTGTATTGACATTGATAATTTTAAGGCGATTAACGATGGGTTGGGACTGCTTGTCGGCGACGAGCTGCTGCAAAGCTTTGGCTTCTTCTTAAAATCCGAACTAAAAAATGAAAATACGATTATTTCACATATAAATAATGATCTCTTTTACATTGCAATTTATGATCCAATGGGGTCTCGCAGTGTCGAAAGCATATATAATCAACTTAGAGAGCGTCTGAAAGAGCCATTTAAATTGACCGGTAATCATGAACTGCAAATATCGGTCTGTGTAGGTGTAGCATCTTATCCGGAGGCAAGTAAAAATGCTCTCGAGCTTATGAACTGTGCTGAAATCGTGATGTTTAAAGCAAAGACTACCGGAAAAGACAATATTCAATATTATGAAATACCAATTATTACTGACTTTAAACAGACAATCCAACTTGAAAATAAATTAAAAACAGCAATTGCCGAAAATCAATTTGAGCTTTATTACCAGCCGCAGTTTGACTCTAAGACAAAAATACTTCGTGGGGTAGAGGCACTGATCAGATGGCAGGATAATACCGGCAATTTCATTAGTCCGGGTGTCTTTATTCCGGTTGCGGAGCAAATGGGTATGATAGTACCGATTGGAAACTGGGTCATTGACGAAGGGGTTCGGATGTTTGCAAAATGGAAAAAAAAGTATCATTATCCGCTTGTGTTATCGATTAACATTTCGGCAATTCAATATAAAAGAACGGAATTTGTATATAACCTGTTAAATGTATTAAAAGAAAACGAAGTATCACCGCATGAAATCGAACTTGAAATTACCGAAAGTGTGTTAATTGATGATTTTGAAAGTGTTCTTGAAAAATTATATATTTTAAAAGAATATGGGATTAAGATTTCTTTGGATGATTTTGGTACAGGCTTTTCATCACTCTCTTATTTAAAAGGACTGCCTATTGATACATTGAAAATTGATAAATCTTTTATTGATACTGTCATTACCGATGACAGTACCCGTGTCATAACCGAGTCCATTATTTCCATGGTGAAAAAATTAGGGTGTGAGACTGTGGCAGAGGGTGTCGAAACTGAGGAGCAGTATGAATATTTGAAAAATATTGATTGTGATAATATTCAAGGCTTTTTACTTGGAAGGCCAATGCCGGCAGATAAGATTGAAGTGCTAATTGCAAAAGCAGCCGCTAATCGGGATGCTTTAGTTGTTTCATAAATTTAAGTAGGTTGCGCACATGGAAATTAATCGAAAAAAAGAACAACATTATTTAAATACTTTTTTTGAAAAAGAAAAAAGTCAGCTCATCATTACGTATGGACAAAAGCATATTGGAAAAACCACTCTAGTCAATGAATTTGTTAAGGATAAAGCCAGCCTTTACTACTTAGCAAGAGAGGTATCGGCAAAAGAGCAATACCGGCAGATGGCAAATGAATTAAGAGAGCAGGGACTGTCACTTCCGGCATTTCCGGAAAAAGAACAATTATTTCTTGCTTTGATTCATCAAGCATGGAGTGAAAAGCTTGTTATTGTAATTGATGAATTTGAACATCTGTTAAAATCCGACAGTGGTTTTATGGATAGTATTTTAAAACTGATGCAAGAAGCACAAGTATTAATTATTTTTGTGAGTTCTTCTGTCAGCTTTGTTGAAAATAGTATGGTTCTAAAAATGGGACAGGCGGCTTTTTCGATATCGGGGTTTTTAAAGCTGAAAGAGCTTACGTTTTTGGAGACTAAAAGCTTTATGCAAATATCCTCGTTAGAGCAAAGTCTTGAAATTTACAGTATTCTTGGCGGTGTGCCGGGCTTACTTTCGTCATTTCAAAGTACGGCTGAAACAAAGGAGAATATTTGTAAATATCTGCTGCAAAAGGGTAGCTTTTTACAGCAGGAGGGTTTCTTTTTATTAAGCAGAGACATCCGTGAACCGGCAGTATATGCTTCAATTCTGGCGGCACTTGCCGGCGGAAATACAAAATTAAATGATATTTACAAATATACCGGCTTTTCCAGAGCTAAAATCAGTGTCTATTTGAAGAATTTAATGGAGCTTGAACTTGTCGAAAAGGTGTTTTCCTATGATACCGAAGGCAGAGACCAGGCGATGAAAGGTTTGTATCGAATTTCTAATCATTTTATAAAATTTTGGTTTTATTTTGTTTATCCTCATTTGAGCAGCTTGTCATTAAAAACACCCGAGCAATTTTATGCAGATTATATTGAACCCGGTTTAAAGGAATTCAGTCTGGGCTATTTTTCACAGCTCTGCCGGCAGTATATGGATGTGCTGCAGGAGAGGGGAACCCTTGCTATTACGTATGAAAGAAGCGGTGTTTGGGTCGGAAAGGAAGGAACGATTGACTTTATCGCATCCGATCATAGCGGCAATACAATCGCAGCCTTTTGCTGCAAGGATTATGAAATTATGGATTATACTAATTATCAAACGTATATAAAATGTTTGGCAAAGGCCAAAATCAAACCATTAAAATGCTATTTGTTTTCGATTGGTGGATTTGATGAACGTTTATTAAGAGAGGAAAAATTGCAAAATCATCTTTGTCTAATTAATATGAAAAAGGAATTGATAAGTGATTAATGCAAGTGGGTATATGAAGAAAAGTATTTTTATTGCTGAAAAGCCAAGTGTAGCAAAAGAATTTGCAAAGGCGCTAAAACTAAACACTAAAAATAAAGACGGCTATCTGGAGGGAAATAACACAATTATTACATGGTGTGTTGGACATCTTGTCACGATGAGCTATCCTGATGCATATGATGAGAAGCTTAAGAGATGGTCTCTTTCGACAATACCATTTATACCAAAAGAATTTAAGTATGAAGTCATTGAAAATGTAAAAAAACAGTTTCATATTGTCAGTGGTTTGTTAACTCGTGAAGATGTGGATACTATATATGTATGTACCGACTCCGGTCGTGAAGGTGAATATATATACCGGCTTGTTGAAATGCAGGCTGATGTAAAAGGAAAAGAGCGTAAAAGAGTTTGGATTGATTCTCAGACCGAGGATGAAATTATACGTGGAATTAAAGAGGCTAAGGATTTATCCGCTTATGATAATCTTTGTGCCTCTGCTTATTTACGTGCCAAAGAAGATTATTTAATGGGAATTAATTTTTCACGAGTACTTACGCTTAAATATGGAAATAGTATTAAAAATTATTTAAAATTGGAAAAGAATGCAGTTGTTTCTGTGGGACGTGTTATGACATGTGTTTTGGGCATGGTTGTAAATCGTGAAAGAGAAGTACGAAACTTTGTAAAAACACCTTTTTACCGGGTTATAGCCGGTCTGAATATAGATGAAAATCAATTTGAAGCGGAGTGGCGCAGCAGTGAAGGTTCTGCATATTTTCAGTCACCACTCCTTTATAAAGAAAATGGATTTAAAGAACGTGAGACCGCAGACACTTTAATCGAATTATGTAAACCAAATGAAATGACTGTTTTTTCGGTTGAAAAGAAAAAGGAAACAAAAAACCCGCCTCTTTTATACAATTTAGCCGAGCTTCAGAATGACTGCTCTAAGCTGTTTAAAATTAGTCCGGATGAAACACTTCGTATTGTTCAGGAATTATATGAAAAGAAAATGACAACGTATCCAAGAACTGATGCAAGAGTACTTTCCACTGCTGTCAGTAAGGAAATTTATAAAAATATTTCAGGACTTAAAAAATATCCTATTGTTTCTGATTATGTAAACGAAATTATCGAAAGCGAAT
>CAYPIB010000072.1:0-6625 GCA_964410675.1 uncultured Roseburia sp. | reverse complement strand
GATAAACAGATCACGGATCACTATGCGATTATTCCAACCGGACAGGGATTAAATAATTTACCGGGACTTACGCCGACTGCCGGTAAAGTTTTTGAAATTATTGTAAGACGCTTTATAAGCATATTTTTTAAACCGGCAATTTATCAAAAAGTAAATCTCATTACAGCAAATAAAGCGGAAAGATTTTATTTATCTTTTAAAGTTTTAGCTGATGAAGGTTATTTAAAAGTAACCACGTTTTCATTTGCAAAGAAAAAAACAGATGAGGAAATAAAAAACGAAGAAGATGTGAAGTGCGATGTTAATTTTTTAAATAAGATATTAGCTTTAAAAAAGGGTATGGCACTTCCCGTTAATGAATACTTTGTAAAAGAGGGGGAAACCTCCCCGCCGAAACGATATAATTCAGGTTCGCTTATACTGGCAATGGAAAATGCCGGGCAGCTCATCGAAGATGAGGAGCTGCGTGCACAGATAAAGGGAAGCGGAATTGGAACATCGGCCACAAGAGCTGAAATTTTAAAAAAGCTTGTCAATAACAAATATTTAAATCTAGCAAAAAAAACACAGATCATTACTCCGGCACAATTAGGTGAGATTATTTATGAAGTAGTAAATTCATCCATTCAGCCGCTTTTAAATCCTAAGCTTACCGCAAGCTGGGAAAAGGGGCTTACATTAGTGGCAGAAGGTCAAATAACAGAGGACGAATATATGGAAAAAATGGATGATTTTGTAAGACGCCGGACAAATTATGTAAAGGCTTTAAACAATCAAGGGGAAATGTATCGGAAGTTTGAGGAAGTTTCACAGGCCTATCAAAAATAAATTAAATTAAATATGAAAAAGAGGAATTTTTTATGAATAAATTTAAACCGGAAAATTTAGTCGACTTAAATAAAACAATAGCAAAAGAATTATTTGAAGATGTTGAAAATATTTGGGATGTATTACCGCAAATAAGTGATTTTATTAAAAAAATTGGCAGTACCCTGCCTTCTGAAATTTTTGAACAAAGAGGCAATGATATTTGGATTGCCAAGTCAGCAGTCGTGGCACCTACCGCTTGTATTCATGGGCCTTGTATCATCGATGAAAACGCTGAAATCAGACACTGTGCATTTATACGGCAAAATGCAATTGTCGGAAAAGGGGCAACGGTCGGAAATTCTACCGAGCTGAAAAATGTTGTACTTTTTGATGAAGTGGAAGTGCCGCATTATAATTATGTTGGCGATAGTATTTTAGGGTATAAGGCGCATATGGGGGCCGGTGCCATTACATCAAACGTAAAAAATGATAAGTCAAATGTAACAGTGAAATCCGAAAATGAAATTATTGAAACTGGTTTTAGAAAGGTTGGTGCTATTATTGGTGACTTTACGCAGGTTGGCTGTAATAGTGTATTAAATCCCGGTACAATTCTTGGTAGAAATACAAATGTATATCCATTAAGTTTTGTTAACGGCTATATCGGAGATAACCAAATAGCAAAAAAAGGTGGAATTGTCATAAAAAAACATGACTAGAATTACAATGAAAAGTTGACAATCTGCAAATTTTAGTGTATATTTTTCAAGAGACTGTATTGATTTGACGTGTTAAAGCGGAATATATTTAATAAAAGCAACAAATGATAGTGGAGGAGAAGTTCATGAAAAAGTTAACAAAACTTGCTTTATTATGCGTGGTAATGTCCATAATTTTAGCAGGATGCGGTAAAAACGCAGCAACAGAAAGTAACAGTGAGGTAGAAGATACAGCATCTATAGATGAAACTGCAGATAATACAGCGGAAGATGCTTATAAAGTTGGTGTGATTCAATTAATTGAGCACGCAGCATTAGATCAAGCGAATAAAGGATTTGTTGATGCCCTAAATGATTCCGGCATAAACTATACGATTGATCAGCAAAATGCACAAGGGGATCAATCGGCATGTCAAACGATTGCTTCTAAATTAGTTGCTGATAAAAATGATCTTATTTTAGCAATTGCAACTCCGGCAGCACAGGCAGTAGCAGGAGAAACGACTGAAATACCAATATTAGTAACCGCAGTTACAGATCCAGCCGATGCAGGTCTTGTTAACAGCAACGAAAAACCAGGAACAAATGTATCCGGTACTTCTGATTTAACACCGGTAAATGAACAAATTGATTTATTAAAGAAATTAATTCCAACCGCAAAAAAAGTCGGTATTTTGTATTGTTCTGCAGAGTCAAATTCTGTCTTCCAAGCAGAATTAGCAAAGGAAGCGTGTGAAGCAGCAGGCCTTGAATATGAAATATTTACCGTTGCAAGTTCGAATGAAATTCAAATTGTTGTGGAATCAATGATTGATAAAGTAGATGCTGTTTATGCACCGACTGATAATGTAATTGCGGCTGGTATGCCAACAGTAGCTATGGTTGCAAACGATAATAATCTTCCGGTTATATGTGGTGAAAAGGGACCTGTTGAAGCAGGAGGACTCGCAACATATGGTATCGATTATTATAAATTAGGCTACATGACCGGCGAGCAGGCAGTTAAAATATTAAAGGGTGAGGCAGACGTATCCGAAATGCCAATCGGCTATTTAGCAGCAGAGCAATGCGAGTTAACGATTAATGATGAGACAGCAGAAACACTAGGCATTGACACAACAGTAGTAAAATAAAACATTTATTTTGATAATATGAAAAAAAGACTTGGAGGAAAGTTTATGAAAAAGTTAACAGTACTTGCACTGATATGTGCAATGACGACTGCACTGCTGACCGGATGCGGTAATAAGGCAACTGATGTCAGCAGTAACATCGACGATAAAGGGGAAAGTAATATTGAAGCAGATGTTAACGAATCTGAAGAAGCAACAGATGAAGCTACAGATGAAGCAACATACAAAATCGGTGCGATTCAGCTAATTGAGCATGCGGCTTTAGATGCGACGAACAAAGGCTTTGTCGATGCGCTCAATGCCTCCGGCATAAAGTATACGATTGACCAGCAAAATGCACAGGGTGACCAGTCAGCATGTCAGACAATTGCTTCTAAATTAGTAGCGGATAAAAATGATCTTATTTTGGCAATTGCAACCCCGGCAGCTCAGGCTGTTGCAGCTGAAACAACAGAAATACCAATTTTAGTAACAGCAGTTACAGATCCGGCTGATGCAGGTCTTGTCAACAGCAACGAAGCACCCGGAACAAATATATCCGGTACTTCTGATTTAACTCCGGTAACGGAGCAAATTGATTTATTAAAAAAATTAATTCCAACAGCTAAAAAAGTAGGTATTTTATATTGTTCAGCCGAGTCTAATTCAGCATTTCAAGCGGATATGGCCAAAAAAGCATGTGAAGCCGCCGGACTTGAATATGAAGTATTTACAGTTGCCAGTTCAAACGAAATTCAACTTGTAGTAGAGTCGATGGTCAATAAAGTGGATGTTGTTTATGCGCCGACAGATAATGTAATTGCAGCCGGTATGCCGACAGTAGCTATGGTTGCGGGAGAGCATAAGCTTCCTGTTATTTGCGGTGAGGAAGGCATGACTAAAATCGGCGGTATTGCAACATACGGTATCGACTATTATAAATTAGGCTATATGACCGGTGAGCAGGCAGTTAGAATTTTAAAGGGTGAAGCAAATATCGCAGAAATGCCTATCGAATACTTAGCAGCAGAGCAATGCACTTTAACAATAAACGAAGAAGTTGCGGCTTCCTTAGGTATTGATACATCCGTGATAAAAGAATAATATTTTGTTTTTACGAGTGAAGGAATGGCTTTGTCTAATTTTTGACAAAGTCATTTTCTTATATAATTATAATTTTAATTTATATCTAAATTAAATAAAAGTGCAAAATAATCAAAAATGCCTTGCTATCTTTGTCAAAAGTCTTTAGAATAGAAAGGGTTACTGCTTATTTTCAGGCGAACAAATTTTATTTTACATCAGGAGGACAGTTGCATGGGCTTTTTGACTTCTATGCAGGGTGCCATTTCTCAGGGACTGATATGGGGAATTATGGTACTGGGTGTGTATATCACATATAAACTTTTAAATATTGCGGATTTAACCGTAGACGGTAGTTTTGCGTTAGGCGGTTGTGTCTGCGCCATGTTAGTAGTAGATAAGGGATGGGACCCAATGCTTGCACTGATTGTTGCGGCATTAGCGGGTGTTTTAGCAGGTGCTGTAACCGGCTTTTTGCATACCGTGTTTGAGATTCCGGCAATATTGGCAGGTATTTTAACACAGATTGGATTATGGTCAATTAATTTAAGAATTTTAGGAAAAAGTAATACTCCATTATTAAAAGTGGATACAATAATATCAAAAGCAGTAGCACTGACAGGTTTGACCCAAAGTGTTGTAACATTAATTATCGGCATCGTCATAGCAATCTTTATAGTGCTTTTATTATATTGGTTTTTTGGTACTGAGATTGGTTCTGCCCTTCGTGCAACAGGAAATAATGAAGATATGATTCGTGCACTTGGAGTCAGTACTAATTTCACAAAAATGCTTGCACTAATGCTTTCCAATGGACTTGTTGGATTATCCGGCGGTTTATTATGTCAAAGTCAAAAATATGCTGATATTGGTATGGGAACCGGAGCAATCGTTATTGGTTTAGCCGCAATTGTAATAGGTGATGTTATTTTTGGCAGACTGCGTTCCTTTGCATCTAAACTTTCATCTGCTGTAATTGGCAGTATCGTTTACTTTGCTATTCGTGCAATTGTACTGCGTCTCGGTATGGATGCCAACGACATGAAGCTTCTGACTGCTTTGATGGTAGCCATTGCGTTATGTATACCGGTAGCAACAGAAAATTGGAAAATAAAACATTCATATAATGAGGGAGGCAGTGGAACATGTTAAACCTTACGAATGTAGAAAAAACGTTTAATAGAGGAACAATTAATGAAAAAAGAGCTCTAAATGGTGTGGACCTGCACTTAAAGGAAGGCGATTTTGTAACAATTATTGGCGGCAATGGTGCCGGCAAGTCAACCATGTTAAATATGATTGCGGGTGTATACCCGATTGATGCCGGTAAGATTGTATTAGATAATATTAATCTTTCCAGAATGCCTGAGTATAAAAGAGCGAAGTATTTAGGACGAGTATTTCAGGATCCGATGAAAGGTACTGCCGGCGGAATGCAGATTGATGAAAATCTTGCACTTGCATACAGACGCGGGCACAGCAGAACGCTCAGATGGGGTATTAATAAATCTGAAAGAGAAAATTATACCAAAGAATTAAAGTCGTTAGGTCTTGGTCTGGAGGACAGACTTACAACAAAAGTCGGACTGCTTTCAGGCGGACAAAGACAGGCTCTTACGCTTTTAATGGCAACGCTGCAAAAGCCAAAGCTTTTATTGTTAGATGAGCATACGGCGGCATTGGATCCCAAAACAGCAAAAACGGTACTAGAATTAACCGAAAAGATTGTAAATGAGAATCATTTAACTGCACTTATGGTAACTCATAATATGAAAAATGCAATTCGCCTTGGAAATCGTTTAATTATGATGCACGAGGGCAGAGTGATTTATGATGTTTCCGGTGAGGAAAAGAAAAACTTAAAAGTTGTAGATTTGCTTACAAAATTTGAGGAAGTTAGCGGCGGCGAATTTGCAAATGATAGAATGATATTATCTTAAAATTTATCTTTAAAAAGAAAATTGTCAAAACTACTGGATTTTTTCATTCAGATATGGCAAAATAAATGGCGTGGCGATAACAGAGCATAGTCTTTGTTAAGTGCAATGGAAGTGTACAAGCATTTCATTGCTATAAATAAAAAAGCAACATACTTGAAAGGAGATTTCACATGATTATTTCAAAAGAAGTTGAAGAAATGTGTGCAGTGGCACAAGGTGTTTCACACGATTGTGCTCCTATCCCAGAAGAAGGCAGATGGGTAAGATCAAAAGAAATTAAGGATATTTCAGGCTTAACACATGGTGTAGGCTGGTGTGCACCACAGCAGGGTGCCTGCAAGCTTACTTTAAATGTAAAAGAAGGTATTATTGAGGAAGCGTTAATTGAGACTATCGGCTGTTCCGGTATGACTCACTCTGCAGCTATGGCTTCTGAAATCCTGCCGGGCAGAACTCTTTTAGAAGCATTAAATACAGACCTTGTTTGTGATGCTATCAATACTGCAATGAGAGAGTTATTTTTACAAATTGTTTACGGACGTACACAGAGTGCTTTCTCAGAAGACGGTCTTCCGGTTGGAGCAGGTCTTGAGGATTTAGGAAAAGGCTTACGTTCACAGGTTGGTACCATGTATGGTACTGTACAAAAAGGACCTCGTTATCTCGAAATGGCTGAAGGCTATGTAACAGGCATTGCGCTTGATGCAGAAGATCAGATTATTGGTTATCAGTTTGTCAGCATTGGAAAGATGACTGATTTTATTGCAAAAGGTGATGACCCTAACACAGCATGGGAAAAAGCAAAAGGACAGTATGGCCGTGTTGCTGATGCCGTTAAGATTATTGACCCAAGAAGAGAATAAAAGAGGAGGAAACGAAAAATGGCTTTATTTGAATCATATGAAAGAAGAATTGATAAAATTAATGGAGTATTAAACAGCTATGGTATTTCTTCCATCGA
>CAYPIB010000071.1:0-15040 GCA_964410675.1 uncultured Roseburia sp. | reverse complement strand
TTGTCATCATAATATTTTGAATTTTTTCATCTAATTCAGATTCTTTAGATTCAAGTTCTGTCAGACGAGAAGCAAACTCGCCAACTTTTTTCTTAACTTCTTCTGCTTCTTCTTTTTTACCCTGACTCATCAAAGCACCGATTTCTTTTGAAATCTTATTGCGGCTTGCACGCAAATCATCTGCTTCTCTTTGAGTATTTCTTTTTTCTATATCTAAACCTATAACTTCATCAACTAAGGAAATCTTTTGATCTTGAAATTTCTTTTTAATATTTTCTTTTACAATCTCCGGATTTTCTCTTAAAAATTTTATATCTAACATAACTAACTCCTTTGGTATTATATTTATTTTTCTTATGTTTAAATTATTTTAAAGACTATTTATTAGTATATGCTAACTAACGTACTTTTATGATATAGTTTCATCAATAACTACATTATGAGTTTTTATTAAATCAATTATTTCATTAGTTTTAATATTCCTTAATACAGGTCTTTCAGGAAAACCTTTATTTTGACTTATAACAACAGCCTCTAGACCACTACTTAGTCTTACCTTACTACCGACTGGATATATAGCAATTAGTTCAAAAAACGCCTGCATAACTTTTTCATCAAAAAACTTTCCTCTTATATTTTTCATAAATTCTACTGCTTCTGAAAGCTTGATTTGTTTACAACCAATACCACATACTAATTCATCAAATGTCTCGCAAACGCCAAGCACTTGATATTCTTCAGGAATAACATGTGCATGAAGAGGATATCCAACACCATTTAATTTCTCGTGATGAAATAATAGTATTTTTTTTGCCCTGTCTGAAATCCAATTCTCATGTGATACAGCCGTATAACCATAAACTGTGTGTTTTTTATATTCTTCAATTTCTTTTTTACTTAAATTAGAAACTTCTTCATTTAAAAAGGGTATTGTAATATAGCGCAGTCCTAAATCATGCAATAAACTAGCAATCGAAATATCTTTCACAGTATCCTTATCATAATTAAGTTTGATTGCAATAAGAGTTGCCATTGAGCATACTGTAAGAGAATGCTCATATACATCCGGAGTTCTATCTTTTAATTCATAAACCTTTTCACAAACAGCTTCATCAGACATTATATCTTCTATTACTTCTTGTGCAGTATTTTCGATTTTAATCAACTCAGAATTGTCATTATACGTATGATGTTCTAAAATATCTCTAATTTTAACAAGACAAACTTTTTCGACTTCTTTTTTTAAAATAAATGAATCATCTTGATTGCTCTCATCTTCAATTTTTACAAGTGTAACATTTAATTCATGTAGTCTTTCAATATATTCTTTTTTAATAACACTACCTTTTCCAATGAGAACAATAAAATCTTCTGTCAAAACATCTGCCGCTAATATTTCGCCACCCTTAAGTTCCTTAACGTCAATTATTCTCAAGTATCTCTTACCTCTTTTCTATTACTTACCTTCTTTACTTGCAGCTAATCTTTTCTTTCCGTTTATTGCTTCTTCAAGTGCCTTCTTTTCCTCATCACCTAATGCAATAGAACATTCGCCTGCTTTAATTTCCTTAACGTATGAATAACAGCCGTCTGTACTGTGTACAGAATTTAATAAAAATCCGTTATCCATTTCATCAAGAAGTGCAAGACTAAAGCTTAGTTTACCACCCATTTGTTTGAATGCATCATATTTTACAAGTCCTATCTTCTGATAAGTTTTTTCTTGTTTTTTATAAAGTCTGCTTATCTCCTTACGACTTGTATCAGCCGCTTCTTTTAAATAAGTAATATCTTCAAATAAACCTGTTATTTCATCTTCCAAACTCTCGGCATTTTTGCCTAACATAAATTTCTCATATTTCTTTCTTAACTTACCAATTTTATTTATTTGTACAATTACAATAACAAATAAAATTATAAAAAGTACTATGATACCTATAAATAAATAAGCAATATCTAAATTTCCAATTCCCATCAGATCAAACAATTGACTGGACATGGGTCTACCTCCGTATTCTTTTTAACTTAATTATTGTTTTTCATAATATCAATTAAGCGCTCTAACTCATCATTAGAATAAAACTCAATTTCAATTTTTCCACTACCGTTTTCTTTTGGTATAACTGTTACCTTTGTTCCTAATTCAATTTTTAATTTTTCAGAAATATCTCGATAAATTATTTCTAATTTATCATCTTTAACTGCTTCTTTTTTCTCCTTAACAGGCTTTCCAATATTTTTAACAAGCTTCTCCGTTTCTCTAACACTTAGCTTTTTATCAAAAATTTCTTGTGCTAATTCATACTGCTTGTCCTTATTATCAATAGCGAGTAAAGTTCTGGCATGTCCTGTTGAAATCATTTCATCAATTACCATTTGCTGCACATCATCAGACAATTTAAGTAATCTCATTGAATTTGTTACTGCAGTCCTGCTCTTTGAAACTCTTTCAGCAACCTCATCCTGTTTTAAACTAAATTCTGTTAAAAGACGCTTAAAAGCCTGAGCTTCTTCAATTGGATTTA
The DNA here is from genome assembly GCA_964410675.1 of uncultured Roseburia sp. GTDB lineage: Bacteria > Bacillota > Clostridia > Lachnospirales > Lachnospiraceae > RGIG3040. The sequence continues at coordinate 12,515 of CAYPIB010000071.1, read as the reverse complement.
AATCTTCTCTTTGTATATTCTCAATTAAAGATATTTCTACAATTTCCTGTTCCGTTAAGTTTTTAATAATAACTGGAACTTCCTTTAATCCAGCTAACTTAGATGCACGCCATCTACGCTCTCCGGCAATAATTTCATAATGATCTTTTTTATCTTGTACTAAAATAGGCTGTAATAATCCAAATTGTTTAATAGACTCAGCTAATTCCATTAGGGAATCTTCATCAAAATTTTTACGCGGCTGATCTCTATTAGGTTCTACCATTGTGATTTTTATTAATGTTTCTTGCTTCTCTTCTTTTTTTGAAATACCACTATTTACAGTAACCGGAATTAAAGTATCTAAACCTTTTCCTAATCCTCTTCCCTTTGCTGCCATCTTCAAGTATTATCCTTTCTATTTAATATTTCATCTGCCAGATCTCTATAACTTTCGGCACCTGCCGATTTAGGTTCATACATTGTAATTGGCATTCCATAGCTTGGGGCCTCTGCCAATCTAATATTTCTTGGAATTACAGTTTTACATACATTTTCTTTTAAATTGTTTTTAACATTTTCCACAACTTGATTTGATAAATTTGTTCTCGAATCAAACATAGTAAACACGACACCTTCCATTTGTAAGTTAGGATTTAGTCTCTCTTTAATGAGATTAACACTATGTATTAACTGACTTAACCCTTCCAAAGCATAATATTCACATTGAATTGGGACTAATACTGAATCAGCTGTTGTCATAGCATTGATTGTTAACATACTTAGTGATGGAGGACAGTCAATGATTATAAAATCATAATTATCTTTGATCCAATCTACTTCTTGCTTTAATATAAATTCCTTTTTATCAATTCCAATCAACTCAATTTCTGCTGCAGCTAAGTTAACATTAGACGGAACAATTGAAACATTTTTAATAGCATCTTTTATAATACAATCTTGTATTGAACATTCACCTAACATTAAATCATAAATTGTATATTCTAAAAAGTTTTTATCTATTCCAAATCCACTGGTTGTATTTCCCTGGGGATCAGTATCAACAACTAAAACTTTCTTTCCTTTCTCTGCAAGACAAGCAGATAAATTAATAGCGGTAGTCGTCTTACCAACGCCTCCCTTTTGATTCGCAACTGCAATAATTCTTCCCATTTTTAATCCTTTCAACTCTTTTCTACATATCTATACATAATTATATCACTTCTCTAAATGTTTATCTAGAGACATATCAAAATTAATCATTTTTTAAATGTTTCACATTATTTATTTATTATATTATAAATGTTTCACAATGATTTTTACTACATATAGGGTATATGTTTCACGTGAAACATTATATGTAGGGGTTGTGATAATTTTAATAAAATGTTTCACGTGAAACATTATTTTAAAAAATCCCTAATTGACGCATTTTAAACACAAAAAAAGGATACCACATAGTGATATCCCTCATTTTTATATATGTATTAAATTATTACGAATAGCAAATACTGCTGCTTGTGTTCTATCTGCTACCTCAATTTTTTTAAATATATTAGAAACATGATTTTTAACAGTTCGTTCGCTTATTTCAAGTTTTTCAGCAATTTCTCTATTAAACAATCCACTCGAAACATTTACCAAAATTTCCATTTCTCTTTTTGTTAAGGATGCAATTTTTATTTTATCAGTATCTCTTGCTAACATTTTAGAATTTAATAATGGTACAAGATTATTTTGTATAAAATTGCTTCCATCCATTACTGAAAAAATTGCCTTTCGCAGTTCACTAGAATCTGAATCTTTTAAGATATATCCGTTTGAACCTAAATCAACAGATTTTAATAAATAATCAGCTTCTCCATGAACCGTTAACATCAAAACTTTAAAATCACTCATTCCTTTTCTTTTCCGGATTATTTCCAAGGTTTCAATTCCATTTTTCTTAGGCATATTAATATCCAATAATATTAAATCAGGAGTTATAGTTTTTAAAATCTTCAAACATTCATCCCCATTTTCTGCCTCAGCTACTACCTTGATATCACCATCTAATTCCAGTAACTGTTTTAACCCCTCCCTTACCATCTTATGGTCATCTACTATCATAATTTCAATGCACATAATTATTCTCCTTCCATCACTTGTATTGGAACTCGTATTTCTACTGCCAATCCTTTTCCCTTTTTACATATAAAATCACAAACACCTGATATAAGTGAAACTCTTTCTTTCACTATTTTAATACCGAAGTGTTTATTATTTTCATTTAATTCTTTACTATCAAGACCTATACCATCATCTTCTATAATTAAAGATAACATATCATCAATTTGATTTAATTCTAATTTAATAGTTTTACATTGTGAATGTTTGATTGCATTATTAACACACTCTTGAATAATTCTAAATAAAGTTAACAAAAATAAATCGTTAAATTTCTTAGAATTAAAATTAATAGAACAAGAAATATCAATATCCAAATTTGCAGTTACATTATGCAAGTAAGTTTTTAAAGTTGTTTCAAAACCTAAATCATCAAAAGTCATCGGTCTTAAATCATAAACCAATTCCCTAACCCCACCAATAGTTTCTTTTAAAGTTTTAGAAATAGAAGCTAATTCTAGTCTAGCTTTAATTATATCCTCTTCCATATACTTGGAAGCAATTTCTATCTTATGAATAAGGTGTACTAAATTTTGAATTGTTGTATCATGTAATTCCCTAGCTATCCTTTTTCTATCATTTTCATTCATCGAAAGAATATCAGATTTATCCTTTTCACACTTTAAAAAACTTTCGCTTAAAACATTTTCTAAAGTCAATAACATTTTTTCTAAATAATCTAATTTTTCATTTAGTACACTATTATCATTTTCTAACTCAATTATATTATTAGTTATAGTTTTAATTCTTTCTTCATTTTCATTTTCTAACTCATGGGGAGAAAATATAGAAAAGTCATTTTCATTTTCATTTTTAAGGAATATAACTTCATTGTTTAATTTAGTAATTTTTTCATTATTAATAGCTTTATTTAATTCCAAATTTGACTTTTCTTCATAGTATTTTTGATATATGATTTTTAATTTTTTTTTCTCTTTTGCTATTTCCATAATATTACACCTACTTATATACATGATATAATATATTGTGAAATAAAGAAAGAAAAAGTTAACTTTTATTTGAATTATTAGTTATATTAGATTATAATAGTAAAGAAAGAGGTGACATTTTAAATGAAATCAAAAATAAAGACTATAACACTATTAACTTTATTAACTACTTTAACTCTTTACATCATAAATAAAACCTTATATTCTTTATCAACTTTAAAAGGAATTTTATATACAAAAGAAAATAATTACTATGAATGGCGTTTTGGAAAAATAAGATATACGAAAAAAGGAAATGGAGCACCAATTCTTTTACTACATGATTTAACTTCAGGAAGCAGCAGTTATGAATTTCACAAAATTATTGATGATCTGTCAAAAACAAATCAAGTATATGCAATTGACTTATTAGGCTATGGACTCTCAGACAAAACAAATATAACATATACCAATTTTTTATATGTACAGTTAATTACTGATTTTATAAAAAATATTATCGGAGAAAAAGCTAATGTCATAACATCCGGCGATTCTTCTTCGATAGCAATTATGGCATGTCATAATGACCCGGAAATTATAAACAAATTAATATTTATTAATCCACAAAATATTGCATCGGCTAATTTAATACCTTCAAAGCGTACTAAGCTTTTAAAACTATTAATTGAATGCCCTATTATTGGAACTTTTGTTTATAATTTGATGGCCAATAAAACCAATTTTGCAAGTAAATTTAAACAAGAATTATTTTATAACAAAGAAATGATTGAGCAAGAATATATTGATGCCTATAATGAAGCTGCACATATAAAAGACTATAAAAGCAAATTTGCGATATCCAGCTATCTTGGTAAATATATCAATCTAAATATCACACATGCCCTTAATAAAATAGATTACAGTATGTTTATTATAGCAGGAGAAGAAAAAGACAATAATGAAACTATCATAGATAATTATTTATGTTATAACAGTGCTATCGAAGTAAGTTATATTGAAGAAACGAAACAACTGCCACATCTGGAAAAACCAAAAGAAGTATTAAGTCATATAAAAATGTATTTCGACTCATAATAATCTTGTTTATAAAATACTAATAAACGTAAAAGGTGACACGGTATATGCTTCTGTGTCACCTTTGTTTTATAATTTATTTTATTTAATAGGTTCCTTCCCGGGTGTTCCTGCTTTCCTGGGATATTGCTTTGGAGTCGCTTTAATTTTATTAATTACAAATAAATTTCGATATAACCTTTCATCCGTGAAGTAAAACTCAACTTCCTTCTCAATTCTTCCGCCTAATATGGCAATAGCTTTTTCTGCTTCTATTCTTTCCTCTTTAATTTTTTCTGATTTATAAGATATAAAATATCCATCTTTTCGTACATAAGGAAGACAAAATTCACATAAAGTAGAAAGGTTAGCAACGGCTCTTGAAACACAAAGGTCATAAATCTCTCTTCGCTGTAACGGCTTTGCTAAATCTTCCGCTCTTCCATGTACAATATCTAAATTAGTCAGCCCTAACTTTTCTTTTACCTCATTTAAAAATTTAACACGTTTATTTAATGAATCAAGCAGTGTAATTTTCAAATGTGGAAACGCTATTTTTAATGGTATACCCGGAAAACCGGCCCCTGTTCCAACATCAATTATCTTTACCGGTTTTGTCAGATCATATGCTCTAACTAAAGATAGGCTGTCAATAAAATGTTTCTTTATTACTTCATCAAAATCAGTAATCGCTGTTAAATTGATAAAACCATTCCATTCAATTAAAAGATCATAAAACAGTATAAATTGTTGAATCTGTTCCTCTGATAAGGTTATATCTAATTCCGCTAAATATTTTTTAAATTCTTGTAAACTAATATCTGTCATATTATTAATGTTCCTCCTTACTCCTATTCTTATAAAATTGCTCCAGGTAAATTAATAATACAGATATATCTGCCGGAGAAACTCCTGAAATACGAGAAGCTTGACCAACTGAAACAGGTGAATATTTATTTAACTTTTGCCTAGCTTCAATTCTAAGACTGGGAACGTTTTCATAATCAATACCGATCGGAATTTTCTTATTTTCAATTTTCTTAAATTGCTCCGCTTGTTTTAACTGACGCTTTATATAACCATCATATTTAATATTTATATTTACTTGCTCAATTACATCTTCACTTAAATGTTTTCTGTCTGTATCTATTTCAGATAAAACATCATAAGAAAGCTCCGGCCGGCACATAAGCTCCGCCATACTCGTACCTGTCTTCAAAAGTGCACTGTTATGACTTTCTAGAAATTGCTGTGTTCCCTTGTTTGCACCAATTTTAATATTTTTAAGCCGCTCCACTTCCTCTTCTATTAATTTTTCTTTTTCGACAACATATTCATATTGCTCTTTAGATATAAGTCCGACTTCATACCCAATTTTACGCAGCCGCAAATCTGCATTATCTTGTCTTAATAAAAGTCTATACTCCGCTCTCGATGTCATCATACGATAAGGTTCAAAATTATCCTTTGTTACAAGATCATCTATTAGTACTCCAATATACCCCTGGGAACGATCAATTTTAATCATATCCCTTCCTTTAATAAATTGACTGGCATTTATCCCGGCTATTAATCCTTGAGCCGCTGCTTCTTCATAACCGCTGCTTCCATTCATCTGGCCCCCGGAAAAAAGACCTTGTATATCTTTAAAATTAAGTGTTGCATAAAGCTGATTGGGATTAATACAATCATATTCGATGGCATAAGCATTTCTTACAATTTGGCATTTTTCCAAACCCGGAACCGTTCGATACATCTCAAATTGAACATCCTCAGGAAGTGAAGAAGACATACCGGCAACATATACTTCATTTGTATGAATTCCCTCCGGTTCAATAAATACCTGATGTCTGTCCTTGTCAGCAAATTTAACCACCTTATCCTCAATAGACGGACAATATCTTGGTCCTACTCCTTCAATGACACCGGAATACATCGGCGAACGCTTGATATTTTTTCTTATTATATCATGTGTCTTTTCATTTGTATAAGTGAGATAACAAGAAACTTGATCTTTTTGAATATCTTCTTTTTTTGTCGAAAATGAAAATGGAATAACCTCTTTATCGCCAAACTGTTCTTCCATTTTAGAAAAGTCAATCGAACGTTTATCTATTCTTGCGGGGGTGCCTGTTTTAAACCGTCTGATTTCAACACCCATTTCTACGAGTGTATCAGTTAAATGATTTGCAGACTGTAAACCATTCGGCCCGGTATAAGTGATTGCTTCACCACAAAGACATCTTGCATTTAAATAAGTTCCGGTACATATAATAACTGTCTTAGCTTCGTATACTGCACCGGTAAAAGTTTTAACCCCAATAATTTTCTTTGTTTCGATAAAGTTAGCATTGTCTAACTTTTCCCATAAAATTTCAGATACCTCGGCCTGCTTAATAATAAGATGTTCTTGATTTTCTAATACCCTTCTCATTTCTCGTGTATAATCAGCTTTATCAGCCTGTGCACGAAGCGAATGAACTGCCGGACCCTTTGACAAATTAAGCATTTTAGATTGAATAAATGTCTGATCAATAATTTTACCCATCTCACCGCCCAGAGCATCTATTTCTCTCACTAAATGCCCTTTGCTGGAACCGCCAATATTCGGGTTACAAGGCATAAGGGCAATACTATCCACACTTACCGTAAAAATAACTGTTTCAAGTCCCAATCTAGCACAAGCCAATGCTGCCTCACAGCCCGCATGACCGGCACCAATTACACACACATCTACTTTTTCTCTTAGTTCAGACATCTTTTGTCTCCTCAAATCTATTAATCTATTTATTTACCCATACAAAATTTTGAGAAAATTTCATTGACCAAATCCTCTGAAACTTCCTCTCCGACAATATATCCAAGAGAAGCATAAGCACTCATTAAATCAATCGAATAAAAATCCTCCGGCATATTATCTTCTAAACTTTTTCTTACCATAATTAAAGAATCCCTTGTATCCATAAGCGCTTCTTTATGACGCATATTTGTTATATAAATTTCATCATTAAAAGATAGATTTCCTTCAAAAAACATATCCTTAATGGTATTTTCAAATTTATCAATTCCGATATTTTCTTTTGCAGACGTTTTAATTATTTTTAAATTAGTGCTTACTAACTTATCTGCTAAAAGCTGATCAGTTACTACTTGCTTTAAATCAGATTTATTAAGCAAAACAATTGTATTTTTATCTTTAATTAATGATAAAATATCTTCATCAGATTCGTCTAAAGGAACAGAGCTGTCCACAACATATAAAATTAAATCTGCATCCATAGCATATTTTTTAGCACGCTCTACCCCTATTTTTTCAACAACATCTTCGGTATTACGAATACCGGCAGTATCTATCATATTCAAAACAATACCTTGCAAAGTAATTGTTTCTTCTAAAATATCCCGGGTTGTTCCAGCTACATTCGTAACAATCGCTCTTTCTTCCCCGACTAGTATATTTAATAAAGAAGATTTTCCGGCATTTGGTTTTCCTAAAATAACTGTATTAATTCCTTCTTTTAACATTTTTCCATTTTTAGAAGATTGTATTAATGTTTCAATTTCTGCTAATAAACTGTTTATTTTTGTAGATAATTTTTCCGGATAACCATCTAATGATATATGCTCCGGATCATCTAAAGCGGACTCTATAAACGCTATTTCATAAATGATTTCTGATCGCATTTTTTTTACAATCTCAGATATCGAGCCCTTTAACTGCATCACGGAACTCTGTAGGGCATACTCACTTTTAGAATGAATAATGTCAATAACCGCTTCTGCTTTTGATAAATCAATTCTGCCGTTTAAAAAAGCTCTTTTTGTAAACTCTCCTGCCTCTGCAACTCTGGCACCATTTTTAATGAGAGTTTCAAGAATTCTATTCATAACAAGAATTCCGCCGTGACAATTTATTTCAACAGTATCCTCCATTGTAAAGCTGTGCGGAGCCTTCATAACAGATACCATTACTTCATCGACTAAAAAATCATCATCATAGATAAAACCATAATGAATCGTATGACTTTTAAAATCAATTAATTTTCTTTGAGATGTTAAATTTTCATCCTTTGATTGTTTAGAAAAATATATTTTATTTACAATCAAAATTGCTTCCGGTCCGCTGACACGTACAATTCCGATTCCTGAATTCGTCATACCGGTAGCAATTGCCGCTATTGTATCTGTTTTCATTTTAATCTCCATTTAAAATTATTATAAATCTATAAACATCATAAAACAATTTATAATATAAGTAAACTTAAAAACCGGCATCGATTTGATACCGGTTTTTATACTTACTTTTTATCACTATCTTTTTAACGTAACAATAACTCTTCTAAATGGTTCTTCACCTTCACTGTGAGTTGTTACATATTTGTCGTTTTGTAAAGCAGAGTGAATAATTCTTCTTTCATATGGATTCATCGGTTCAAGAGAAACCATTCTTTTTGTCCTCTTAACTTTAAAAGCAATGTTTTTTGCTAGATTTTCCAATGTTTCTTTTCTTCTCTGACGATAATTTTCAGTGTCTACTTTTACTCTAATATAGTCTTCTGAACCTTTATTAACAACAAGTGATACTAAGTACTGCAGGGAATCAAGAGTTTGTCCTCTTTTTCCAATTAAAACTCCCATATCATCCCCAGCTAAATCAATATCTAAATTCTTTTCTACTTCATTATATTTTGTCGTAACTACTACTGTTAACTTCATCGCAGCAAATACTTCTTTTAAAAATTGTTTTGCTTTATCTTCTGTAGTAATTTCCAATACTTTTTCTTTTGCTTTTATTACAGCAGGCTTTGATCCAATACCTAAAAATCCGTTTGAACCTTCACTAATTACTTCGTACTCAAGACTTTCACTTGGAACTGATAATCGTTTACATGCTTCAGTAATTGCATCACTTACTGTTTTAGCAGAAATTTCAATAAAATCCATTTTAATTACCCCCTATTGAAATAAAAAATTAATTATTCTTTTCGTTAAACTGTTTTACCTTAGCAGCCTTTGAGGCAATACTGCCTAGAGGTTCTTTTGACTTCTTATTCTTTTTTGTCTCTACTGGTTTTTGCTCAACTACCGGCGGAACATATTCAACTGAAGAAATTGATTTTGTATTCTTATGCGCTCTGCTTGTTATCGTAGCAGAAGCAGCATTCGCATTATGTCTTACTACAAACTTCTCTTTTTCTTCAATTTTTTTAACATTTTTCTTAACCATTTCATCAATATCCATTTTATCAATATGTTTATTGATTAGAATCTGCTGAATACTTCTAATGACAGAACCGGTAATCCAATAAAGACCCATACCAGCCGGTAATCCATAACACATAAATGCAGAAAAAATAGGCATTGTATAATTCATTGTTTTCATAGACTGCATCATTGGGTTAGGCTCAGCTTTTGGATCCTGCTGCTGCTGCGGCATTAACTTATAGTTAATCCACTGTGTCAGGGCAGATAAAACCGGTACTAATAATGCAGCAACTAACAAAATATAATTCTGACTTTCTAAAGACTGCTTTACCGTAAAAGAAGGAGAGTTAGCAATATTTAATCCTAAAAAATTATTATAACTACCTAATTTTTCAAAAGCTGTCATAATATCACTGCCTAATTCCGGAAACTTATCTTTTAAAGACATCCATTCAGCAGTTGAAGCCTTATTTAATACATCGATAAATGTATTTTTCATAACTTCGCTTCCGGCAACAAATTCTTCACTTTTAAATTGCTTTGCAAAATAAGAAGCATTTTTAAATGTCTGCAAAAATTCAGTAGATCCGCTTAAAGTAGAAAGCTTTGTAACCAAACCTGTAAAAACTTGCTTAATATTTGGTACATAAGCAGGCATATTATAAATAATACGATATAGACACCACATAATAGGAAGCTGAATCAACATTGGTAAACAAGTTCCTGTTTGCGAAACACCATATTTAGCATAAAGAGCTTTTGTCTCTTCATTCATCTTCATCATGGAATCATTATCTTTTTTATCTTTATACTTCTTTTGAATTGCCTGTAATTCAGGATTCATTTTAGATGATAATTTTGAAAATTTTTGTTGTTTAATCGTTAAAGGTAATAAACATAAATAAATTACCAAAGTAAAGACAATAATTGCCAAACCAATACTGGGGATACCTATTTTTTCTAGTATCGTAAAGATGCCGTTCATCAACATTCCCAGTAAATAATATACTGGTTTCAAAAATCCGGCACTTTGCGTTAAAATAACTTGCATAAAGTCCTCCTCTTGCTGCTTATCACAACAAAATTACATATAAATTTAAGGTACGGGATCATATCCCCCGCTTGAAAAAGGATTACATCTCAATATTCTCCATGCAGCTAATAAACCACCTTTTAAAGCTCCGTATTTTTCAATTGCTTCTAAACCATATTGAGAGCAGGTTGGAATATATGGACATCTTGTCCGCTTAAGTGGAGATAAATATTTTCTATATAATTTAATTAAAATAATGAAAAGTCTTTTTATCATATCAATTATCAAATTAAGCTTCCTTTATAATGCCATGAAGCTTCGAAAGATGTAATAATGCGCTTTTTGCTTCTTTATAACTCATTGAAGCAGCACTGTTTCTTGCTATGACTACAATATTTAAACTACTATTAAATATATCCTCATGCAGTCTGTAACTTTCGTGGATCAGTCTTTTCACTCGATGTCTTACGATGCTGTTACCCACTTTTTTACTTACTGATATTCCCAGATAGTTTTTTTCTGTATTATTTTCCACAATATACATTACTAAATATTTATTGGCATAGGATTTGCCTATTTTATATACTAACTGGAACTCTCTATTTTTTCTTAAAGACTCAGTAAATTTCATATCAAATTTCCATCAGAGAAAAATAAGCCACATTACTGCGGCTTATGCTGATAATCTCTTTCTTCCTTTTGCTCTTCTGGCAGCTAAAACCTTTCTTCCTCCCGGAGTACTCATTCTTGCTCTAAAGCCATGAACTCTTGCTCTTTTTCTTTTCTTTGGCTGAAATGTCATTTTCATATTAAACACACCTCCTTTACAATAGTGGAAAACAATCGTTACAATTATATAAAATATTATCGTACAAGTCAAGTAAAATCAGGGTTTTTATTAATTTATTAAATTTGAAAAAATTTTAAAAAATTATAATATTTTTTTATACTATATATAGTTATTTTCAAATTATCATTTATACCATATGTAGATCTCTTATTTTACTTTTAATTTACATAATTATATCCACAAAATGTGGATACATTGTGTATAACTCGATTTTATCCACATTTTTTACTTGAATATTTTGATTTTTTGCTAAAATTCATGTGGATTTAATTTTTAAGTTATACACAATTGGTATTTAAAATTGTTACTATGTAAACTAATAAAAATAATTCAGTATGTGATCTATTAAATAAATAGCATTTGAAATTTTACCTCTTTTAGTTTAAGATATAATAAGTGTGAAGATTAATTAGGAGTAGAATATGAATGAAGAAATAAAACAAAAATGGGAACATATTAAAGAAACAATAAAAAAAGAATACGATTTATCTGATATATCTTATACTACGTGGATAAGTCCTTTAAAAATGCATGAAGTTGAAAATGATATTATTACCATATTAATTCCTTCTGATCAGGCACACGCACTTAACTATATTTCAAATAAGTATAAAAATTACTTTCAAGTATCAATATCAGAAATGTTTAATCATGAATTTGGAGTCTCGTTTGTACTGGAGAAAGATGTGGAGCATCCAAATGAATTAGAAGAAAAAAGTAATATCTACAATATTAATGCCGATAATGCCAATCTCAATTCTAAATACAGATTTGATACCTTTGTGGTAGGCAATAATAATAAGTTTGCACATTCGGCAGCGCTTGCAGTTGCAGAATCACCCGGTGAAGTATACAATCCCCTCTTTCTATACGGAGGACCGGGGCTTGGTAAAACTCACCTGATGCATTCTATCGGCCACTTTATATTAGAACAAAACCCTTCGGCAAAAATAATTTATGTGAACAGTGAGATTTTTACAAACGAAGTGATTGAATCGATCCGAAGTGGTAATGCAGCAGAGAAAATGACGAGGCTGCGCGAGAAATACAGAACAGTAGATGTCCTATTACTTGATGATGTACAGTTTATAATAGGAAAGGAAAGTACACAGGAAGAATTTTTCCATACCTTTAATGCTCTTTATATGGCGGGAAAACAGATTATTCTCTCTTCTGACAAGCCCCCAAAAGAAATGGAAATATTAGATGAACGATTTCGTTCGCGTTTTGAGTGCGGCCTTCTTGCGGATATTAAAGCTCCAGATTATGAGACAAGAAT